>PNJE01000019.1 GCA_002877915.1 Candidatus Aminicenantota bacterium | reverse complement strand
TGGCAAGAGGTGAGAAAAAAATGGGAAAAAGAAGGGCTGAGCAACTGGAGCGAAGAAATTCCCGAGATTCCCGAAGAGGTAGCCATAGATGATTTTCTTAAAGGATACCCGGCGCTAATGTTAGATGCGGGAAAGTTATCCGTCAAGCTTTTCAAAAACCCAGAACAAGCGCGGCAGTCTCATCTCCAGGCGGTAGAGGCTATCCTCGCCAGGCAGTTTGAAAAGGATTTAAGTTTTATTCAAAGAAATTATTCTTTCCCCGAATCGCTTAAGCCGCTGATGCTTTTCTTTGGCGGAGAAAGTAATCTCAAGCAAGCTATCATCGCCCGGATTAAAAGAGAAGTTTTCCAGCAGAATTTTAGAAAGAGAGAGGATTTACAGAATTTCATCCGAGAAAAAGCTTTAAAGCTACTTTTTGAAAAAAGTCATCAGGTATTTGCCGCTGTGCAGGAAATTCTCGAGGAATACCTCAAGACCAGGAATATTATCCGAGAGATAGAAGAAACAAGAAAGAAAATGAAGGTAAGCTCCAGCTTGCCTGAACTGCTCAGAGAAGAACTGGAAAAGCTCGTGCCGAGGAATTTTTTGGAAATTTATCCGATAGAATTTTTAACGCGGCTGCCGAGGATGGTGGAAGCCTTGGGGCTGAGGGCTGAAAGAGCCCGGCTTTCAGCTGAAAAGGACCGGGCTAAAGCCGCCCAAGTGGAACCATTCTTATCTGATTTTGAGTACTTGGCGAAAATGGTGGGCCGAGTGTCTAACCCGGAAAAAGATAAAATGCTGATGGAATTGCGATGGATGATTGAAGAGTTCAAGATTTCAGTCTTTGCCCCAGAAATAAAAACAGCTTTTCCGGTAAGCGCCAAGAGGCTGGCGGCCCGAATTAAGGAAATCAAGGAACGATTTCTGGAAAAAAGTTCTTGATTAACAGCCATAGAAAGAGCTCTTTGCCCGGCTAACTAATTATTGACAGAGCCTAAATTCTTCAGTCCTCAACAGGGATATCAGGGCAACTTAATTAGACATTTTTTTAAATTAATTTATATAAGCCTCTTTATTTTAAACACAATCAATAAATTTTAAGCACAATCAATAAAAGCGAGCCCTGAGAATAAAGACTAAACCGATTCTTCTTTTCCCCGGACAAGGTTTTTTAATAACCTCGAACTGCACTAAATGAGCTTAACAAACAGACAGTTATGACCTGAATTTTAATCTGGCTTGTATCAACAGCCTTGGCATTATTAAAACTTATTGCCTTGAATTTTCCTCGTTTGATAATGGATTTTAATATAGTATCGAGATATCAGAGCTTCTTCTGCCCGGTATCAATCTGCATTTTAGACATATTTCTGAGCATGAGAAAAAGAAATTACAAAAATCTTGAGAAAAAGCTATCTATCGGTTACTTTTTATCTAGGTTGAATTAGTTAATCTACCTGAAAATATGGAAATAAAGGTATGAAATAAGGCCAAATGATTCCAGAAATATTAAGCAGCATATTATCCAGGCCCTTGTCACTACGAAAATTATTTGGATGAGGTAGAGCCCAAATCTAAGACCGGAGGCAAAAAATGTCAGAAGAAATTCAGGCAAGCTCAATCTCAGAAAAGGAAAACAAAAAAATCAGGCCAAGGCAGCTAAAAAAAATGCTGGGGCAGGAATTCTGTATCTCAGACTGGTTAACAATAACGCAGGAAAGGATTAATGCTTTTGCCGATTGCACTGAAGACCACCAATGGATTCATGTCGACACAGAAAAGGCGGCCAGAAGCCCGCTAAAAAGCACCATCGCCCACGGCTTTTTGCTGCTATCGCTACTGCCCTATTTTCTTGCCCAATCGCCCCTGGCCAGAATTAAAGTCAAAATGCTTTTTAATTATGGCCTGGACCGTATCAGGTTTATCACCCCGGTTAGACCTGGAGATCGTATTAGGAACCGGGCTGTGCTCAAGGAAATCAGGCGAAAAGGCTTCAGGCGCTGGCTGGTCAAGATTGAAAACACCCTGGAAATAGAAAACAACCCGAAGCCCGCTTTAGTCGCCGAGCTTCTGGTGTTTATCTTTTTTTAATTGCCCTTAGAGAGACTTATCATTATGGCCCGTCTGGTAAAAGAATAAGATGCTCATCCTTGATGCCCCAAATCAAAGATTATTCTGCAAGCAAATTATATAATTTTGATACGGTCTATAACCTCAAGAAAAAATTGCCTTGTCCAAAGTTCCAGATTAGCTGGGTTTTTTACAAACGGCTCCACTTCTCGTTTGATTTTTTCTACGTTAATTGATTCTGTCTTTTCTATCAGCAGCTTCCGTAAGGCCTTCTCATCCAAATGTTTGGAGCCAGTCCAATGACCGGTTTGGCGCATCCTCTGTTCTAAATGGGCTAACCTTAATTCGGGATGATAGGCGGCAAACCAGACCAAGTCATACCAATCCCGCCCCTTAACCCGGCTTTTCCACTGGCGACAAAGCAACGCATGGATCTTGCCAGCGAATAGATCTGGTAGGGTATACGTTCTCACGGCAAAAGGGATAGGTTTAAGAAGATAGCGCATTTCTGTGATAAAACCCGGCGGTGGGTTTACATCAATCTCGAGCTTAATTTTCAGGACCTGATAGCGGGGAACCTGATTCACTAATCCCGAGTCAATTCCCACAGACATCATCTGGTCTCGCGTATCAGTCTTGAGAAAGGCCGATTGGATAGCAGTTTTTTCTTTTCTTTCCTTAATCTCAACCTCAACCTTGAACCCGAAAGAAATCAGTTCCCTTCTTAGGGCCTGACTATAATCTGCCAGCGCGAAATCCTGATCGGGTTCTAGAAGTGAGAAATCCAGGTCCTCAGAAAACCTGTCTATACCATAAAGAATTCTTAAAGCCGAGCCCCCATAAAAGGCAGCTTTCTCAAAAAATTTGCTTCTCCAGAGCCCGAGGAGGGCAATTTGTTGAATTATTTCGCGCAAAGCCCAAAATGAATCATTCAATGATTTAATTTCATACTCGGATATCATCTGTTTTATAACTTCATTCATTTTATCTCCGATTTTTGGCAAGTTCTTTTACCAAGGCAGCTAAATATTTTAGTTTCTGAGAACAATAAGCCTGGGCAAATTGTTCAATTTTTTCTGATGAAAAAGAGCCCAAGACATTTATATCAACTCTTAAGTCTTCTTCAAGAAATCGGGCCATTTCTCTGGTTGAATTGAAAGTGATACCGCGTAGAGAGACAATCTTATCGGCCAGAGCTTTTTCCGGCAGAGCAATCAAAAAGGCCTGGTTATACCCAGCTTCTACCCTGATCGAACCATTCCTATAAGCATTTTCAGGGATTTTTCTGTAGGTAAAAAGACCAACAGGAGTAGCAAACCGGCGAGATCGATTTATGGTAACCGAAGTCAGGGCTTCAACCTTCTCCGGAATGATTCCATAATTGGCCAAAGCATAATCAAGAGATAAATAAGACGGTCCATAGATAAGATTGGCCAGTAGCTCCTTTGAATATGGATACTTTCGGTAGTTTTCCCCAAACACATATAAGCCTTTCTTGACCCTTATTATTATCCTCTTCCTCAGCAAATCAGTAATTTTATCCCGGGGAGAGGAAAGATGGCCAAGCGCATTTATGAGGGTCTGATAATCAAATATTTCTGTCTGGATACGGCTTCGCAGGTCAAAAATGTTCATTATATTACATAGTATGCCGACTATTTGTCGACATACTATGCTGAAATTATGAATTTGTCAAGGAAAATATTATCTTTTTTGATTAAGAATAATAACTCCGATAATTCCTTGTTAGCGATAATAATAATCTACAGGCCCACCAGTCTAAATGAACGCCACCAACCTACGCTTGCTCCTCGCCTTCTACCTTCTTTTTGGGGAGATTTCTTTGAGGATGGCAATCGTGCGGTCTATTTCTTCCTTTGAATTATAAATATGGGTTGATTGGCGGACGCCATAAACCTCACCCATCGACCTTGGCCGCAGCCGGCCCCGCTTCCAGAGCTCATCTTGGATGAAATTTCCAGTCAGGCCCTCAATGTTATAGATGGTGATTCCAGAAGCCATCTGCGGATGAAGCGGGGTGAAGATTTTTATTCCAGGCACTTCTTGAAGCCTCATCCGCAAGTAATCGCCAAGCTGCTTAATTCGAGCATAAACCCGCTCGGGTCCAAGCTCAAAATGAAAGTTCAGCGCCTCATCCAGCCCCATCAGCAGAGAAAGGTTGCCAGTCCCGCGCTGGCTAAGCCGATAGCCATCGTCATCGTGGTTGTCCCACTGGGCGCTGGCCAAAGTCGTCCAAACCTCCGGCGCTCTTTCTTTCCTCACATAAAGAAATCCGTTCCCTGCCGGCGCACACAACCACTTATGAAAGCTTCCATAATAAGCATCGCAGCCCAGGTCTTTGACATCAACTTTGATGTGGCCCACCGTCTGCGCCCCGTCAATCACCGTAAAAATACCGCGCCTTCTGGCCTCGGCACAAATTTCCTTAACCGGCAAGATGGCTCCACTTCCAGTTATAAGATGAGGAATGGCAATTACCCGCGTTTTTGGCCCCATAGCCTTAACAAAAGTCTCGATGACTTCTTCCGGCGACTTGATGGGTTTTCCCAGATGTAGCTGGTGATAGACGACTCCGTGGCGCTTGGCCGCTAATTTCCAGCCGCATTCTCCACCCGGATGTTCCTGGTCCGTGCCCAGGACTTCATCGCCCGCCTTAAGGTCAAGCCCATTGGAAATATAATTCATCCCAGCGGTAGCATTCTCCGTGAGGGCAAGTTCTTTGACCTCGCAATTAATCAAGCGGGCGGCTTTCTCCCTTATTTCAGTCCATGGCTGATAACCGGCGATCCAATCTGGACCGTAGTAATCCCACTCGGCAATTTTCTCAGCCGTCATTCGCAGATGATTCACTGTCCGTTCAAAAACTCGCCGTGGCATCGCCCCGAGGGTTCCAGTGTTAAAAAAGGTCATCTGTGGGTCAAGCATAAATTCCTGGCGCACTTTCTGCCAGAATTCTTTTTCCTCAAGCTCATTTATCTTTGGGTTGGTCATTGGTTTTACTCCTCTAATAGTTCTACCGGCCAGGCTTAAAGGTAAGATGGATAAGGCCGAGGCCGATAATCGCTTTATAAAATCTCTTCTCGAAACCATAGCTTTAACCTATCATATTTTTACAACGGATTGGCTTTTATTTTACCACACTTTCTTTGCCTTAAAATGTGGGCTTTTTATCTCTCATAAGATTTTTCAATCGCCTGGTAAACGAGCGTGCGGAACTTATTCTGGAGGTCGCTGCAGCTTGAAGGCACCGGCAAAAGCTGAATCATAAAGACAGCTACCAGTTTTTCCGCCGGGTCAACCCAGTAGGTGGTAAAATAAGCACCTCCCCAGCCAAAAGCACCGACTGAACCCGGAAGTCCCGAGGCACCCAAGCTTTTGGTCACCCAGAAACCCAGGCCAAATCCCTGTTTTCCGCCGGAATAAATCTGACCAACGTGGTCAGCAGTCATCAGCTCGACTGACTTGGGGCTTAAGACCCTCACGCCACCCAGCTCACCACCATTGAGCAGCATCAGCAGGAAGCGAGCATAATCTTCAGCCGTCGCCAGAAGGCCAGCTCCACCGGAATAGCATTTTCTGGGGCCGTAGACGTAAGGGCTTTTGGCCGGGTCTTCAGTCATTTTAATTTGGCCGTTTTCATCAGCTCCATAAGCCGGGGCCAACCGGGAAACCTGGCTCTCAGGTAAAAAGAAGCAAGTATCCTTCATGCCCAAGGGGCCGGTAATACGTTTTTCCACAAACTCGGCTAAGGTCATTCCAGAAACAACTTCCACTAAGTAGCCAAGAATGTCCGTGTTGTAGCCATAAACAAATTGTTCGCCAGGCTGGGCATCGAAAGGCAGCTTAGCCAGTTTCTTGACCACTTCACCGATGGTCATATCTTTATCGGTGAGAAACCAGCCTTGAATACCAGCTTTTAAATATTCTTCGCTGGCCGGGCCATCACCGTAAGAAATGCCAGCTGTATGGGTAAGAAGGTCGCGGATGGTAATCTGGCGCTTAGACGGAACTACGCTATAGCCTTTTACTTCCTTGCCTTCAGGTCTAACCGCTACATAAGTTTGCTTAAATTCTGGAATGTATTTGGAAACTGGGTCGTCCAGAAGAAGCTTGCCTTCTTCCATCAGCATCATCACGGCCACAGAAGTCACCGCTTTTGATTGCGAAGCAATACGGAAGATGGCATTAAGCGGCATCGGGTCGGGCTTATCGAGCCTGAATTTGCCAAACGCCCGATGGTAAGCAACTTTACTGTTTCGAGCAATGAGCACGACCATGCCTGGCGCGCCTTTCTCATCGCAGTAGCTCTGAAGCACTCGGCCGAGCCGGTCGAGGCGCTCTGCGGACATCCCGACCTCAGCCGGTTTAGCTTTCGGCAGCTCGTAGGCAAAAACAGAAAAGTTCAAGATAAGAATGGCCAGACCAAAGACGAAGGCAGCTAAAAACCGCCGCTGGCTACGGGCAAGCAGGTCGCTGGGTTTCCTTTTGCTCATTTTTTCTTCACTCTTTGAAATACAAGCCTTTTGATTTTTCTCGGACGGACATCTCATTTTTTACTCCTTTATCTTTTTTACATTTTCATGTTTTATTAACTTTTATTCTATTAGCCTTTGCCTAATAATTTAACATTTTTTCTTGTTTAATCCAAACAAATTTAATTTAAGCTAATCCAATTTTATTTAGCCAATCAAATCTAACTTGCCCAAAATCAAAATTTTTCTATCGCAGAATCAACCAGCTTCATTTTTGTTTATTAAGCCTTATTGACCAAGGGCAGCTGGAAATAATATACTCCAGACATGAAAATGCCAGGCTTAGCCGTAAACCATCAAAAGGGCTCGCCAAGAATCTGGGAAATAGATTTTCTCCGCGGGTTAGCCATCATTCTAATGGTCGGTTATCATCTCCTTTATGACCTTGGGGACTTCGTGGGCCTAAAAAAATTTTTGGGCTTTTCTACTGACCTGGAATTAACCGGCTGGGTGATAGCCCAGAATTTTTTTGCCGGACTTTTTGTCCTTCTTTCTGGCATAAGCACAACCTTCAGCCGCAACAATCTGCGGCGCTTCCTGAAATTCCTGGTGGTGGCCCTGCTTATTACTGTGGCCACTTACTTCTTTGATAAATCTTCGGTCATAGTGTTTGGCATCATTCACTGTTTAGCCACCTCAGTTTTGCTCTATATGTTGCTATTCCAAAAAAGTAAACCCTCAAGACGCATCGCCTGGGGAGGCCTGATATTGTTACTCGGTTTCTTTATGCCGACTATAAAAAAAACTTTCATACTTAACACGAACTGGCTTCTGCCTTTTGGACTCCACAAGCCTATATTCGCCTCCCTTGATTATTTCCCGCTTATCCCCTGGTTTGGCGTTTTCCTTATCGGAACAGCCCTGGGGCAATGGCTCTATGCTGAGAAAAAAAGCCTGATTCGCCAACCGCTACCTGAAACCTTTATCAATTGGTGCGGCCGCTACTCGCTCTGGATTTATCTTCTGCACCAGCCAGTAATCATGGGCATACTTTACCTATTGGGCTATGTCGCTCTCTTTTAAGCCAAAAAATCAAGCTTACCCTATGCAGTTTATCATTATTTTATTGCATTAAGTTGCCATTTATGGCATATTATTGCTATGAAATGGCAGGAATTAATGGCAATCGTCGGCAAAGAGCCGGCTTTTACCTCGAGCCTTTTTTTGGCCGGAAATAAAAATCCTTCTGAAATCAGAAGGCAGCTTTCGCGTTGGACTAAGGCCGGACGTTTAATCCAATTGCGCCGTGGCCTTTACACTTTTTCAGACCATTACCAAAAAAATCCGCCGCATTTATTTCTTATTGCTAATAAAATGAAAAGAGCTTCCTATGTAAGTTTGCAATCAGCCCTCAGCTACTATGAACTCATTCCAGAATATGTTCCGGCTATTACCAGCGTTACTATCGGTCGGCCAGAAACTCTCACTAACCCGTTTGGGCTATTTATCTATAAACATATCAAAAAAAGCCTCTTCTTTGGATACAGATTAGTTGAATTGGGAAGCGGGCAGTCAGCTTTTATGGCTACCTCAGAAAAGGCCCTGCTCGACCTTCTTTATTTAACCCCTGGTTCAGATAATCCTGATTATCTAAAGGAATTAAGATTACAAAACCTGGAAATTTTAAACCTGGAAATTCTTTTAGAATACTCCGCTCGGTTCAAGAGCAAAAAAATTACCCGCAGCACAAAAATATTGGTCAATTTCATCAAGGAAATTCAGCAAAAATGAAAGAACAGCTTAAGCAACTTATCTCTGGACTATCTGATAACATGAAGGCAAGGAGCCTTGTCCGCGAATATAGCCAAGCCAGAATTCTTCAATTTCTTCAAGAAAGCGGTGCTTTCCGTTCCTGGATTTTTCATGGGGGAACAGCCTTGCATTTCCTTTTTCAACTACCTCGCTACTCCGAAGACCTCGACTTTGCTTTAAGCGAAACATCTGCCAACATTGATTTTCCAGGCATCATAAATCATATTCGTTATGCCTTTGAAGCCGAAGCCTATAAGGTAAAAACCACTATCTCTGAGAGCAGGACGGTTAAAGTGGCTTTTATCTCTTTTCCAGGGTTGTGGTATGAACTCGGACTCTCTCCCCATTCGACAGAAACCATTTCCATTAAAATTGAACTTGACACTAATCCTCCTGCCAGTGGCCATACTGAAACCTCTCTTGTCCGACGCTTTGTTCTCCTAAATATTTTGCATTACGATAAAGCTTCTTTTTTAAGTGGCAAACTACATGCAATTCTGGCTCGCCGCTATGTCAAAGGCCGAGACCTTTATGACCTGCTCTGGTATCTATCTGACCAGACGTGGCCCGAGCCAAATTTCGATTTTCTGAACAATGCCTTAAAACAGACCGGCTGGCGCGGACCTGAAATAACCAAGAAAAATTGGACTGACCTGGTATCAAAAAAAATCAGTGAGTTTCCCTGGAAAAGAGTAGTTGAAGATGTCCGCCCCTTCCTTGAAAACCCCGCCGAAATAAACTTGCTGAAAAAAGAAAATATTTTGAAGCTCTTGAAAAGTCGAAAAGCCTGATTCTGAATAAAAGAGCTTCAAATATTTTTCAGCATTTTCTGGAAGTCGCTTTTCTTGAGAAGTTTTTCCATCTCGAAAAATTGCTTCAGGAGCTGGTTTACTTCCTGGACAGGCCGGCCGCTTCCCCGGGCTATCCTTGCCCGGCGGCTGCCGTTGATAATCCTGGGATTTTCTCTTTCTTCAGGAGTCATAGAATTGATGATGGCTTCAAAATAAATCAACCTCTTATCATCTACGTTGAGGTTTCCGATTCCCTTAAATGGACCTACCTTGGGCAAAAAATCAAGCAAATCCGAAAGGCTGCCCATTTTTTTTAGCTGCTGCAATTGTTTTCTGAAATCTTCTAAGGTAAATTGCTGTTTTTTAATCTTCTTAGCTATTTCCTCGGCTTCCTTGAGGTCAGCTTGTTGCTCGGCTTTTTCGATCAGGCTCAGGATGTCACCCATACCCAAGATCCGGGAGGCCATCCGTTCCGGGTGGAAAACCTCGAGCTTATCAAACTTTTCACCCACGCCGATGAACTTTATCGGCTTATGCGTGACGTAAACTATAGAAAGAGCTGCCCCGCCCCGGGCATCGCCGTCAAGCTTGGTAAGAATTACTGAGGTTAGGCCAATTTTTTCATCGAAAGCTTGAGCGCTGCGAACCGCATCCTGGCCAGTCATGGCGTCGCCCACGTAGATGACTTCGGTCGGCTGCAAAATATCCTTCACTAAGCGCAACTCAGCCATAAGCTCTTCATCGATATGCAGGCGTCCAGCAGTGTCCACAATCAGAGGGTCAAAGCCCCGGTTCTTAGTAAAGGTCATCAATTCTTTGAGAGCGGCCTCAGGTTTTTGCATTTTTTCCTGGGTCATTTCATAAAAAGGAAGGCCCAGTTGGTTGGCAATTATTCTAAGCTGGTCCTGAGCTGCTAACCTCTTGAGGTCAAAAGATACAAGAAGGGGATTTTTCCCGAGGGATTTAACATAGCGGGCCAGCTTGCCCGAAGTAGTTGTCTTGCCGCTTCCCTGAAGCCCAACCATCATAAAAACAGACGGAGGATGAGAAGCAAAGGTCAGGGGCTTGGCTTCTTGGCCAAGGATTTCTGCCAGTTCATCCCGGACAATCTTGATGAAGTGCTGAGCCGGGGTAAGGCTCATCATAACTTCCTGGTTGAGGGCTTTGGCTTTAACCCTGGCTTCAAATTCTTTGACCACTTTGTAATTGACATCAGCTTCCAGGAAAGCCAGCCTCAGCATTTTTAGGGCTTCAGCTATGTTTTTCTCGGTAATTTTGCCTTCGCCCCGGATGTACTTGAGGGTCTTCTGAAGCTTTTCTGTAAGTTGGTCAAACATCTATTTCACCTGATTTTAAAATCTTACCTTAGGTAGAGTTTTCGGTCAATCTATCCATGGCCTCATCTAACCTGGAATAGGCTCTGGAAGAGTAGTCTAAAGGGCCATTACATTAAAGGAATCTATTAATTAGCTTCCTTCGCCCTTTCTGTTCCCAGTTTAGCTTCTCGAAGTCTATACCTCCCTTTCTTTTTAGCCAGTTGAACCCGCCTGAATCCCTATTTTCTTTAAATTTCGACTGGCCAGGGATTCCATCTGGACGCAGGCGGGCTTGACAATAACACCGTAGATAAGTAAAGTTTTAGTTAACTTTGAGGAAGGTGCATTATGAATCAAAAAAACGGTAAGCCTGTTGAATCAGGCAAAGAAAGCCCTTTCAGCTCAAAGATTGACTATGAAGAACTCAAAAAGCTAATTGCTCTCCTCGAGGAAAAGAATCTCAGCCAGTTTGAGCTGGAGGTTGAGGGCTTCAAAATCAAACTAAGCCGCAATGTTCCCAGTTCTGCCAACCTCGTTTCCAGCGTTATTCCGGCAATCAATCCCCTCTCGGCAGCCAATGCCCCGGTGACTAATGGGGAAATAGTGAGCCCAACTCCCACCCCGGTTGAAGATAAAAGCCTTCATTATATAACTTCACCCATGGTAGGGACTTTTTACCGGGCTCCTTCACCTACTTCACCACCTTTCGTTGACATTGGCGACACAGTCAAAAAGGGCCAAACCCTCTGCATCATCGAAGCCATGAAGCTGATGAATGAAATAGAAAGCGATGTGAACGGAATAATCACTGATATCCTCGTAGAAAACGGTAAGCCGGTGGAATATGGCCAAAAGCTCTTTGCAGTCAAAGTTAGCGGGTAAGAAAGATGTTTTCCAAAGTCCTGGTAGCTAATAGAGGCGAAATTGCCCTCCGTATTATCAGATCCTGCAAAGAACTGGGCATCAAGACGGTAGCAGTTTTCTCTGAAGCTGACCGCCATTCCCTTCATGCGATGCTGGCTGATGAAGCCATTTGTATTGGCCCAGCTAAGGCATCTGAAAGTTACCTCAACATACCTAATATTCTAAGCGCCGCCGAAATAACTAAAGCTGAGGCTATCCATCCCGGCTACGGCTTCCTGGCTGAAAATGCCAAGTTTGCTGAGATCTGCCAGAATTCTGGCTATGTTTTTATCGGTCCGCCGCCGGAGATAATCAGGCTGATGGGGGATAAGAACAAAGCTCGCCAGACGATGAAAAAAGCTGGCTTGCCGGTTGTTCCGGGCAGCGATATCATCCTGGAAGATGTTAATGAAGCTAAAAAAATAGCCCAGAAAATTGGCTATCCGGTGATTATCAAAGCTGCCGCTGGCGGGGGTGGTAAAGGCATGAGAATCTGCCGCACTCCTTCTGAACTTGAAGACAATTTCCCTATGGCCCAGAATGAAGCCAAAGCGGCCTTTGGAGACCCTTCTCTCTACCTGGAAAAATATATTACTGGAGCTCACCATATAGAAATTCAGATTATTGGAGACAACCAAGGCAATGTTATCGCCTTCGGCGAACGCGAATGCAGTATGCAACGGAAATATCAGAAAATCATAGAGGAAACCCCATCCCCATTTATTGATGAAAGAATTAGGCGGAAAATGATCAAAGCCGCCCAGGAGGCAGCCGAAGAAATTGGTTATAAGAGTTTAGGAACCTTTGAATTCCTGGTGGATGAGAAAAAAAGATTTTACTTCATGGAAGCTAATACCCGGGTTCAGGTTGAGCACCCGATAACTGAAATGGTTTATGGAATAAATTTGATCAAGGCTCAAATCAGGGTGGCCGCTGGAGAAAAAGTAAATTTTCCTGCTGGACTGGAAATGCGCGGTCACGCCATCGAATGCCGGATAAATGCCGAGGACCCAGAAACCTTTATCCCTTCCCCTGGGAAAATTGATTTTCTGGTTTTTCCGGGCGGAGAAGGGATAAGGGTAGATTCGGCTGCCTATGCTGGCTGGGAAATCCCTCCCTATTACGACTCATTGCTGGCCAAAATAATCGCCTATGCTCCCACCAGGGTGCTGGCTATTTCAAAAATGAAAGCCGCCCTGGAAACCACTACCATTGTCGGGATTAAAACTAATATTCCCCTCCTGCTAAATATCTTATCCAGCGATGATTTTGTAAATGGAAACTATAATACCCAGTTCATGGAAAAATTCCTGAATCGCAAGCCAGCCATAGATTAAATAGGCTTTCTTTCTGGAAAGCCCCCGACAACAAGATTATTTTTGTTTGAAAAGGTCGAATTCTCTATTAAAAATCAAAAACAAAAAACCCTGGCCTAACTTCTATTTACTTCCTTCTTTCTTGAAAATGCTTACCAAAAATTGCCCATCATTATCAGCATAAACATTATCATTGACCCCTAAGTAAAGCTGGCCTTCCATGGGCATTTCGACTACTGCCTGACCCCCGATATAAAAAACCTTTTCTACCTCGTCTTTTATTTCCTCTCCCGTTTCTTCATCTTTTCTGACGCCGATTACTTTGACCACCTTTCCAACCACAGCCCCCAGGTTATGATCAGTCAGAGGCTGCTGGACAGTTTGAAGGTCCAGGCCATCCGGTCCACAGTTGGCCGCCGGATTTCCCTTTTGGCAGGAGATGGTTCCGGAAGCTTTAAACTCATAGGTTTCGCCTTCCTTAACAGCAATTCCGGTGTCTACCCAGCCAGCCGAGGCCGGCACTTCCAATTTTTTTATAAGCAGCGGATCAGTCTGGGGAGGCGAATAACGATTGATAATATGGACAGCGGGAGCCACAGCTACCAGGCCCGGAAAAAGAAAAAGCATAAGGATTTTCAAAACCCTAATTTCCATGACCTTTTGTATTTCTGTTTTATTTTCCTTAAATTAATCTCTAATCGACTTTTTATGCTTTCATTTTATTATATTCAGGCTGATAATTTCCAGCATTGATTGATGAATAAGCCCATTGCTGGCCACGATATCAGGACTGGAAAGTTCAAAATCGCGGCCATAGAAATCAGTCGTCTGGCCACCAGCTTCTTTGACCAGAAGAGAACCAGCGGCCAGGTCCCAGGGTTTAAGTTTCATTTCCCAAAAGCCATCAAACCTTCCACAAGCGACATAAGACAAATCCAGAGCTGCTGAACCACAACGCCGGAGGGCCTGGGCTTTAACCGCAAAGCTGGCAAAATGATTAAGATTATTATCCGGGCTCGTCCTGACATCATAGGGGAAACCGGTGGCCAGCAAACTTTTATCCAGTTCGGCTGTTTTTGAGACTTTAATCGGGCGGTCATTCAGAAAGGCTCCCTCCCCCTTTATTGCCGTAAAAATCTCTCTCCGGTTGGGATCATAAATTACGCCGACCACCACTTCCTGTCTGAAGGTCAGGGCAATAGAAACACAAAAAATAGGCAGACCGTGAGCAAAATTGGTGGTGCCATCCAGAGGATCTACCACCCAGCGATATTCGGATTTATTGTCCTTTCTGATAGCTTCCTCAGCTAAAAAGCTGTGTTCAGGGAAGGCCCGACTCAGCTCTTGATAGATCATTTCTTCTGATTTCCGGTCAAAAGCGGTTACCAGGTCGACCTGGCCTTTAAAATCTATTTTTTTCTCTTCGGACACACCACTAAGAAGATAATCGCCGGCTTTAATCGCTGCCTTTTTAGCTGCTTCTAAAATTTTAAGATAGCTTTCCATACAAAAATCTTAACAGCATCAGCCTCCTTAAGCAACTATTAAACTTTTCAGACAGAAATTCGTAAAATAAGTTATAATTATAAAAGCTTGTCGAGCGAGGAAGGTCCTAAATGGCAGAAAAAAAGAAATCCGGCAGAAAAAAAAGAACTTTCTTATTCCTCACTATAATAGCCATAATTGCCCTTATCATTTTCCTGAATTTAAAGGCTTCCCGAGAAAAAGCCATCAAGGTGACAGTAGAAAAAGTTAAAAAGCAGGATATTACCCAGGTCATTTCAGCTTCCGGAGAGATTAAGCCGAAAAAAAATATTAATATCAGTGCGCTGGTGGCCGGAAGAGTTATAAAAATCGGGGTAAAAGAAGGGCAGGAGGTCAAGGCGGGCGATTTTCTGCTTCAAATTGATCCGGCCAATTTTGAAGCCCAGGTTGACCGCTACCGGGCTATTATTAACCAGCTTAAAGCTGAGCTTATTAAAGTTGAGGCTCAGTACCATCGCGATAAGAATTATTTTGATCGCCAGAAGCAGCTTTATGATAGCGGCTTGATCTCCAAAGATCAGCTCGAGCTGGCTCAGTCCCAGTATGAAGTTTCCTCCGCCTCCCTCCAGTCGCTCAATTACCAAATCAAACAGGCTGAAGCTAACCTGAAAAGTTCTCTTGATGATCTGAAAAAAACAACCTACGTTTCGCCCATCGATGGGATAGTTACCAGCCTGCGAGTAGAAGAAGGCGAGGTAGCTATCGTCGGTACAATGAATAATCCCGGAACGGTCCTGTTGACCATTGCTGACTTATCTGTAATGGAGGTAGAAGTGGAAGTGGACGAAACCGATGTAGTCAATGTCAAGCTTGGTCAGACCGCTAAAATCAAAGTAGATGCTTTTCCCGACCAGACTTTTATTGGTCAGGTAACTGAAATCGGTAGCTCAGCCCTGGAAAAAACGACGGTTGGTTCTCAAGAATCCAGGAATTTTAAAGTAAAAATTACCCTGGAGGCAACTGGCCAGCATTTAAAACCTGGCCTATCAGCCTCAGCTGATATCATAGTGGCTGAAAAGAAAAATGTGCTGGCTGTGCCCATTGCTGCCCTGGTCGTCCGAGAAAAGCCCGGAGCCAGCGGGGAAAAAGAGCTAAATAATAGTCAACAGAAAAAAGAAGAAGAAGGAGTTTTTATCGTTGAAAATAACCGAGCCAAATTCCAGCCAGTTAAAAAGGGAATAATGGGTGGAATGATGGTGGAGATTTATTCGGGCTTATCAGAAGGTCAAGAAATCATTTCTGGACCCTATTCAGCTCTTCGCGACCTAAAGGATGGTAATTTGCTGAAAATAGAAAGGAAATAGTTTATGCCGACTCCTTCCGACAACGAAATTATTCTCACGGTTAATCTGACCAAAGTTTATCAACTTGACCGGCAGCAGGTAGAAGCCTTAAGAGGAGTCAGCCTGACCATTAAGAAAAATGAATTCGTGGCCATCATGGGCCCGTCCGGCTCGGGCAAATCGACCTTAATGAATATCCTGGGCTGCCTCGATACGCCAACTTCAGGCGAATATTATCTTCACGGTCAACTGGTCAGCAGCCTTTCCGAGGATGAACTTGCTTACATCCGCAACAAAGAAATTGGCTTTGTATTCCAGGTATTTAATCTATTGCCGAGAGCGAATGCCTTTAAAAATGTAGAATTGCCCTTAATCTATGCCGGAGCGGGAAAAGAGGAAAGAGAAGAAAAAGCCCGCCGAGCTTTAGAAATGGTCGAAATGAAGGACCGAATGCATCACCTGCCGGCAGAGCTCTCCGGTGGCGAAAGGCAGCGGGTAGCTATCGCCAGGGCGCTGGTAAATGAACCAGCCATCCTTTTAGCGGACGAGCCAACAGGAAACCTTGACTCCAAGACTGGTCAGGAAATTCTAAAGCTTTTCCATAAGATTCATGAGAGTGGCAACACCATTATCATGGTCACCCACGACCGTGAGGTAGCCAGCCATGCCCAGAGAATAATCCACATCAGGGATGGACAGATTGAAAAAGAAGAAAGGAAAGGAGCCTGGTTATGAATTTAGGACAAAGATTTATCGGTGTTTTTACCAATCCAAAGGAAACTTTTTCTTTTCTGGCTGAAAAGCCCGTCTGGATAGACGCCCTAATTTTAGTGCTGGTAGCCGCCTTTGCTTTTAATTTCTTGATTGCTCCTTATAGTGCCAAGGATAATTACCAAATACTTCAGGGGTCGACCAAGCTAAAACAGCAGATTGGTGAAGAGCGTTTTAACACCATGCTCGAACAGAGCCGCCAGAAAGCCGAACACCTGACCACTTCGGCCAGAGTTACCCAGAGCCTGATTGGAAGTGTATCAGTCATCATCATTCTCTTTTTGCAGGCCCTGCTCCTTATGGTCCTGATCAAATTTTTCTCTACCCAGGGAACCTATATTCAATTGCTGAGCGGTATGTTCCATGCGAGTTTTATTAATCTCTTCCTGGGAAATGCTCTGAGAGCATTCCTGGCCAGTAGCAAGCAATCCATGCTCAAGGTGTCAACCGGACTGGCCGCATTTTTCCCGAACCTCGATCCAACTTCCACTCCTTATGTTATCCTGACCAGTATCGATATTTTTCAGTTATGGATGTTTGGGGTCCTGGGCTATGCCATTTCGGCCATCTTCAAGCTTGACTTGAAAAAATCTCTTTTCATTTCTTATCTCTTCTGGGCTTTAAAGACTATAGTCAACATTGGCCTTGGAATTTTCAGCCTGAGCCGGATATAATCTTTGAACTTTAATTGACAACTTCAGGAAAGCCTTATAAATTAAAAATATGTCCGCCGGTTCTGAAATCAATAAAAATAGTTTTTTCCTTCCTCAATACCTCTTTCAGCTATGGGAAGAAAGGCGAACTGGAAAACTGATAATTAATCCTGGCCCCTACGAGAAAGTTTTCTGCCTGGTAAAAGGCGAGCTAACAGCGGTAAAGAAATATTTTCCTGAACAAGACTTCCTCAATTGGCTAATTGAAATCAAGAAAATACATCCGCCTCTAAGATTAAATCGTCAGCTTCTCGGTTCAGAAGAAATTAAGTCTGCCTTAGCCGTTCTTATTGAACATGGATTTCTTCCAGCGGCCGAAGCATTTGAGCTGGTCAATAATTTTTTGGCAGCCAGACTAACGGATTACTTTCCTTTGATGGAATCAACCGGTGAATTCGAGGAAGAAAATTTTAAAAAAGAAGAAATAATCCTCAAGGGGATATTTACTCCAGCAGTAGTCCTTGAGGGGATAAGAAAGATTTCCCGCCTCGAGGACTTTTCCCCGTTGTTGCCAGGAGAAAACGATTTAGTTCTTCGGCAAGTTCCTCCTTACTCCAGCCAGCTTGGCCTGAGGCCAACCGAAATATATATCTGGAACCTGCTTCCTACTCCCAAAACTTTTGGACAGCTTCTGGAAGAATCCTGGCTGGGCCCAACTGAAACCAAGAAAATCATTCTGGGTTTGAAATGTCTCCGCCTGGTGGACTTCAACCAGAATAGCCCGGAAGCCAGCGATAGCAGTCGAGCCACCGTGGTCGACCTGGGAAAGAGCCTCACTTCGTTTAACGAAAAATCCTCGTTCATCCACAAATATATGGCCAAACAACTTGGACCGGTGGCTTTTAATTTAATAAAAAAATGCTACCTGGAAATACAAGAATATCTTGACCCGATTTTTCTGAACCTGGAGCTGGAAAGCGATGGGCACTTTGAGCCGCGGGCGATGCTTCGCTTCAGCCTGAATGAGCTCGGTTCGAAAGAAAAAAAAGCTTTACTCCGGGGTTTCGATGAAATTTTAGCCGCTGAGCTCTTTCTGGTTAAAAAAAATTTAGGGAACCAGCAGGAAGAGTTTCTGGCCGCCAGCCTGAAGAAAATCGGGGAACCGCAATGAATAGAAAACAGCTCCTGGGCCTATTGATAATTCTGACGGTAATATTTATTTTTATCTTAATTAGAGTAAAAATTGGCCGGTAAGCTCAATAAAGTCCTGATCATAGTCGGCCCGACGGCGGTGGGCAAAAGCCTTATTGCCCTGAGGATAGCTCAAAAATTTTCCGGAGAGATTATTAATTGCGACTCAATGCAGGTCTACCGGGGCTTTGATATCGGAACTGATAAACCTTCGGCCGAATCCCGGAAATTAGTCCCTCATCATTTAATAGATATCCTTGAAGCAGAAGAACAATTTTCTGCAGCTGATTTTGCTCGCCTGGCAGTTGAGACAATTGAAGAAGTTTCAGAAAAAGGCCATTTGCCGATTGTGGTCGGCGGCACCGGGCTTTACCATAAAGCCCTGGTCGAGGGGCTTTTTCCCGGACCTGGAAGAGACCCGAGCTGGCGCCAAAAACTCAGGCAGGAGGCAGAAGAAAAGGGACTCAACCATCTTTACACCCGACTTCAAGAGATAGACCCTGAATATGCTCAGAAAATTACCCCCGGAGATAAAATCAGGATAATCCGGGCGCTCGAAGTATATTATCTTACCGGAAAACCAATCTCCGAACATTTCTCTAAAACAGTCTCGCCCATAAAAAATAAGGGTTTCCTTCTATATCAGATTGGGCTAAAATTAGATAGAAAGGAGCTTTATCGGCGCATCGAAGAACGGGTCGATCGCATGTTTGCTCAGGGCATAGTAGAGGAAGTGAAAGCCCTTGTGGCTAGCGGCATTTCAACGGAAGCAGCTCCATTTAAAGGTCTTGGCTACCGCCAGGTTTTAAGTTTCCTGAATGGTGAAATCAGCCTGGAACAGACGATTCGCCTGACCAAAATTGAGACCAGGCATTATGCCAAGCGACAGCTGACCTGGTTCAAAAAGTCGCCCGGAATTGTCTGGTTTGAGGCTAAGGATATAGAAAATATAGAAAAATATATAAGAGAAAAGGTGCTTGAATAAATCGGGGAAAAAAGGAGCCAATGGAAAAAGCAATCCTGGTAAATTTAGCTGTTAGAAAGCAGGAAAAAGAAGAGGCGGAAGAATCCATGGCCGAATTGGCCGGGCTGGCCGTTTCGGCCGGGGCCACAGTAGTAGAGAAGGTTTTTCAGTCGAGAAATAATATTAATCCGAAATATTTCATTGGCGAAGGCAAAGTTCAAGAATTATCAGCTCTGGTGAAGAAAACCCAGGCTGACCTGGTTATTTTTGATCACAATCTCAGCCCCGGCCAACAGCGGAGCCTGGAAGAAGCCCTAAAGGTTAAGGTCCTCGACCGGACCCAGATTATCCTTGATATTTTTGCCCAGAGAGCCAGGACCAATGAGGGAAAACTCCAGGTGGAGCTGGCTCAGTTGACCTACTTGCTTCCCCGTCTAAAAGGAAAAGGACAGGCTTTGTCCAGGCTGGGGGGCGGCATAGGAACGCGCGGCCCAGGTGAAAAAAAGCTGGAAGAAGACCGCCGCCGTATAACTGACCGGATTACCAAAATAAAAAGAGAAATTGATGGGCTGCAGAAGAGAAGAGCCAGGCAGAGAGAAGGGCGAAAAAAGTCCCCTGTTCCTACCGTGTCCTTAGTTGGCTACACCAGCGCCGGAAAATCAACCCTATTTAATTTTCTTACCAGGGAAAATCGCTATACCTCTCCCCATCTTTTCGCTACCCTTGATCCAATGGTCCGGAGAGTGACCCTAACCAGCGGCTTGTATTTTTTCCTTTCTGATACTGTTGGCTTTATCAAAAAACTCCCGATAGAACTTATTTCCGCCTTCAGAGCCACGCTGGAAGAGATTAGGGAAGCTGATTGCCTAATCCATATCACCGACGTGACCTCGGCTGAGGCGTTGGAACAGGCTGCCGCCGTGGATAAAGTTCTCGAAGACTTAGGAATTACTGACCTGCCGGTGATTAAAGCTTATAACAAAATTGACCTCCTGCCAGAAGGTGAAAAAAAAGAATTGCTCGCCCGCAATAGTTCAGAAGGCTATCAGCCGCTTTACATTTCAGCTCTGACCGGGGAAGGACTGGATGTCCTGAAAGACAGGTTGCGAAAGATTCTTTTTCGAAACTTCGAAAGCTTTAGGCTGCGCATTCCCAAGTCCCGAGCTGAAATTATCAATTCGCTCATCCGGAAAGCGATTATTATCAGGAAGACAGAAATCGCTGAGGGTTGGGAATACCAGGTAATGGCAGAAAAAGCCAATCTCTTCCCCTATTTATCATATGTCCAGAAAGGAGAAAGCCGGTGAAAAGAAAAAATTGGTTCCTTCTGGCCATAATCTTCTTAGCCTCTTGCGCAACTTTTCAAAAAACTTATATTCCTCCTTCTTTTTACCTGGAAGGACCGCCACCGTTACAATTATCCCAATTGACGCTGAATGAGCGCATTGCCTTCGAGGAAGGCTGGAAAAACTTAAAGCGGGGAAATATCGATGGAGCCCGAAAAGAATTCCTGAAGCTGGGTGAAAAGAATGCTTTTTTCCATTTGGGAGAGGGCTATTGCCGTCTTTACGAAAAAGATATGGGAGCAGCCGAGGCTTTTTTCTTGAAAGCCCTGGAACTAAATCCTGAGCTGGTTTCAGCCCGAATTGGGCTGGCTAATATTTATGAGCAACAAAAAGAAGAAGACAAACTTTTCATTCAATTAAGAGAAATTTTAAAAAAAGAACCGGAAAACTCTTGGGCCAAGCCAAAATATGAAGATTTAAAAAGCCAGAAAACCCAGGCCCTGATTAAAGAAGCCCAGTCCCTGCTCAGCCTGAATAAAAAGGAAGAAGCCAAACAATCACTTCTTAAAGCCCTATTCTATTCTCCCAATTCGATTGAAGCTCACCTTCAGCTGGCCAGGCTCTACCGCGGTGAAAAGAAATATCCCCAAGCTCTTAACCATTATCAGACTTTAAGCCAGCTTTCACCCAAGGACAAGCAAATTCTAAAAGAATATGCAGAAACTTTATTAGAGAATGATGATTTGAGTCAAAGCCTGGACCTTTACGAAAAATTAAACGAGTTGAGCCCGGGAGACAAGCAGGTTCAGGAAAAAATCACTTACCTGAAAAATCAACTGGGTATCGTCGAAATTCCAAGCCGTTATAATGACATCCCGAAATTCCAAAGCCTCACCCGGGAAGATTTAGCCGCCATCCTTGGAGTCAAATTCAACGCCTATCTACCAGACCCAACCAGCCCCCCAATTATTGTTGATATCTCCACCAGCTGGGCCACCCGTTTTATTCTCAAGGTCACCGCCGCCAACCTTATGGATATTTATGACAATCACACTTTTGAACCTACCCGGGTGGTCACCAGAGCTGAACTGGCAGAAACCTTTTTCCGGTTAATCAATTATCTTAAAGGAAAGGGTAAAAAACTGATTCCTCAAATTCCTGAGAACAAAATTCAAATCAGTGATATTCCCGAAGAAAACCTTTATTATTTGCCGGCCGTGGAAATGATTGCCTATCAGTTGATGGAGCTTTACCCCCAAAAAAAATTCATGCCAGACCGGCCAGTTTCTGGGGCTGAGGCTTTAAGCTTAGCCGACCTTTTGGTAAACTTAATTAAATGACAGGCACAAGAGAGCCCATGGGAAATAGCAATCACCGGGTTTATGAATTAAAGTCAACTTTCGCTACTTTACCGAATTATCTTACCCTGCTCCGCATCATTCTGGTGCCTTTTTTTGTTGCCTTTCTCCTGAAACATAAGCCGGTTGAGGCTTTTCTGGTTTTCCTCCTGGCTGGATTAACCGATTTACTTGATGGTTTAATTGCCCGGCTGTGGCATCAGCGTTCGATAGCCGGTTTGTGGCTTGACCCCCTGGCTGATAAGCTCCTTCTTTTCAGCAGCTTTTTTTTGCTGAGCTTTCCAGATTACGCTTTCCCCAATTCCAT
This sequence comes from Candidatus Aminicenantota bacterium, assembly GCA_002877915.1. Taxonomy (GTDB): domain Bacteria; phylum Acidobacteriota; class Aminicenantia; order Aminicenantales; family Saccharicenantaceae; genus Saccharicenans. Next base: position 3,107 of record PNJE01000019.1, on the reverse strand, counting down.
TCCCTGGCGAGTATTCTGGGTAGTTTTAATAAGGGATCTACTAATATCTGCCGGAGCGGGCATTCTTATTCTACTGAAGAAAAAAAAGAATTTTCCCCCAACCCTGATTGGAAAGACCAGCACTGTTTGTCAGGTACTGACGGTAATCTTTGTGCTGTTTTTTAACTTCATAAATCAACCCGTAAGCCAGCTGTCCTGGCTTTATGACCTGACCATTATGGCCACTATAATTTCTGGCCTGCAATATATCTGGATAGGATTTCGAGCTCTAATTTCCAATTAAACTTTCCTCAACTATTTTTTCCCAGTGTTTTCTCCAATCCTCGAGAGAATAATTTTGAATAATGTGCTTTCGGGCTTCTAATCCAATGGAAGAGGCTAAACCTTCCTGGCTGAAAACATTTATCAGCCCTGCAATTATTTCCTGATAATTTCCGGCAGAAAAAACGAAGCCCGTCTTCCCTGGAATCACCAGCTCTGAAGCCGCTCCAGCTTCAACCAAGGTCGGAATAGCAGATAGGCCAGCCTCCAGAAGAAGGCGGTTCAGCGGATCAAATCCCGGAATAAATATGGCTACCGACAGCTTTTTCCAGGACGATGGAAAGGAAAGAAAATCAGAAAAATCTCCGAGGAAAGAGGAAAGCTCAGAACCAGAATTCAAATCAGTTACCAGCAATTGCAACTTAGACCAGAGTAAGTCGATTTTATTCCTTTCAATACCTGGAAAATAAATTGCCGCCCGGGCCATAAAACCTTTATCCGCAGAAATTTTCTTAAGCGCTTGACCGACCGCTTCTAAAACCAGCCTAATCCTTTTTTCATCATAATCATTGATAAAAATTCCCACGACTGGTTCACCGGAAGTATAAGTTGGAGCGGGAGGCCCAGCCAATAGCCTGAGGAATTTCTCTGCATTTATCGCCGGAGGCAAAAACATCGCCTTATCCCGCATTCTTTTATGGCTGAACATCTTAACAACTTCAGAAGATTCCAGCAGAACCCTAACTGAAAGATCGTTAGCCAAACGGGTAGCCAACCATTTTCCCCAGAAAAATTTCAAATGGGTTTTTTCGCCCGATAAGACTTCTCTTATCATCCAGATATGGGGAATACCCTCTTGCCTGGCGGACAGAGCTCCGGTCCAATTAATGAAAGAAAGGCTGACCACCAGTCGAACGTTTCTTTTTCTGATCAGCCGACGCACCCGCATAAAGCTACTCAAGTTGTAAACCCAGGCCAGCGGCTGTCTCCAGATCTCGTGGGAATCAGTCAGATAATCCAGGCCAGGAATAATTATTGTTTCCAGGCCAGCTTTTTCATAAGCGGTCACCAGTGGTCCATCAGACGGGAAAATAATTAGTGGGTTAAACCATTTTTCTCCTGAACTCAGTAGGTAATCCAGAAACAACAATTCACCGCTTCCGAACTTGCCTGAGCCAGCGCTCAAAAGAATGGTCGGCTTTTCCATTTGGTCATTCTACTTTAAGGATTTCTTTAGCAAAAAATTTCATGACCAGATTTTATCCCCTGATACTTATATGTCAAGTATTATTAAATTCAAGATAAAAATTATAAAAAAGGTTTCGCTATTTTTTGAATCGAAAAATTCAGGATAATTAAAACCGCCACTTGAATTAACTTGCCAAAGAACTTTAACTGGTGTTATCATCAATTCAGAAAACCAAAGGAGAGATAAATGTTAGATAAAACCACTTTTAACCGGCTTTCAAAAAGACTGGAGTCTTTTCGGGATGAAATGATTGAACTTCAGACCAGACTGTGCGCTATCCCAGCCATTGCCCCAGAAAGCGGTGGTCAGGGAGAAGCCCAAAAAGCTGAATTCCTGGAATCCTACCTTCGGACAAATGGTTTCCAAGATATAACTCTGATTAAGGCTCCAGATCCCCAAGCCCCTCAGGGGTATCGTCCTAACATTTTGGCCTATTATCGGGGTCGTAGTTCTCAGAAGACCATCTGGATAATGACCCACCTGGATGTTGTTCCTCCGGGTGAACTTTCGCTGTGGCGGGGGGATCCATTTAAAGCCTGGGTGGAAAAAGGCCGGATTTATGGACGCGGAGTGGAAGATAACCAGCAGGATATGGTGGCTTCCATCTTTGCGGTTAAAGCCCTAATGGCGGAAAATCTTAAGCCGACTTATGATATTGGTATCGCTTTAGTCGCCGATGAAGAAACAGGAAGCCGTAAAGGGATTGAATATGTGCTGAACAATACGGAAGTTTTCCGGAAGGACGATTTGATCATTGTGCCGGACGCTGGCAATGAAAAAGGAACTATGATCGAAGTAGCGGAAAAATCAATCTTGTGGCTGAAGATAAAGACGCTGGGAAAACAGGCCCATGGTTCCACCCCGGAAAAGGGTGTAAATAGCTTTAAAGCAGCCAGTTTCCTGATTGCCGAGCTCCAAAAACTTTACCGGATTTTTAATAAAAAAGACCGCCTGTTCAGCCCACCCATTTCCACCTTTGAACCAACTAAAAAAGAAGCTAACGTCCCCAACATCAATACTATTCCTGGAGAAGACATATTCTACATGGATTGTCGAATACTCCCTGCCTATCAAGTAGAAAAGGTGGAAAAATCCATTGACCAGATAGCCAAAAGCATTGAAAAAAAATTCAAGGTTAAAATAGAAACAGAAATTATTCAGAAAGCTCCGGCTGCTCCCCCCACTTCCACCAGAGCCCAGGTGGTCCAGGCTTTGAAAAAAGCTGTCCGCGATGTTTATCATAAAGAAGCCCGGGCGATGGGCATCGGGGGTGGAACGGTAGCTGCACTTTTCCGGAGAGCTGGTTTTTCGGCGGCCTGCTGGTCCAAGCTGGATGAAACTGCTCACATGCCTAACGAGTACTGTTTGATAGACAATATGGTGGGCGATGCTAAGGTATTTGCTCACGTTTTCCTGCAGGATTAATTGATCGCCTTAATTGATAGAGATAAAAATAAGTAAACCTCCGCTCAGGAAAATAAAAAATCCAGAAATTAAGTCTCCAGAAAAGCAAAAAGGAATGTTAAGTCAACTACTTTCTCGATTAATAACAGGAAAAGGCTACTATCAGGAAATTATTGGCAAAATGATTGAAAGA
>PNJE01000005.1 GCA_002877915.1 Candidatus Aminicenantota bacterium | reverse complement strand
GACAGGTGTCCCCTCTTTTCTATCTTTTGAATTGGATGATGATGGGGAGCCAGGCGATGTCATCATCAATCATCACGTAATTAGCCTGGGGAATTTTTCTAAGTTCATACAGCTCCCCGTTAACATTTACATAATTTTTCCCCGAAGATAGATTAAGAGAGACATTGATTGGCCGGTGAGGAGGTTCAGGGTCGATAACAGCTATTTTGCCCTGCACTGCTGAGACAACTGGCTTATGGGGCGGGTCCGGATCCACCACACTTATCTGGCCCACTATTCCTTTTTGCAAGTCAAAGCCCTTAACTTCAACCATCTGTCTGTTTGGAAGAATGAACCTGAAATTTCCCGGACCAAGCTTCTCTATTTTAGAGCCTTTCGGAATGGTGATGCTATTCTTCTGGGCAAATGCCGAGTGAGACAGATTAATGCAAAGGGCTAAAAACAGAAAAATAATTAAAAACCTAATTACTTTCATTTTTTGCCTCCTTAAATAGATTTTTAATTAAAAAACAAGAAACAATTTTGGGCGCCTTCTCCAAGGGACACGATGAGCAAATCTTTGACATCAAACTGATGAGCAATACCCAAGGTTGCCTGCCTTAATCAAAAAAATGGCATTCATCAGGCAGAACTTCTTTAGCCAGCAAAATGGTTGAGCCTAACAAGCAACGGCAAATAAAAAGACACTTCCCCGCCTCCCTTGCAAGGTCAGGATTATATCTTTTATTTTAGTTCTGCCCTTTAGCTAACATTTCTCATCAATAATGTCAAGTAAACTTTTCTTAAAGCGAAGGTCTGGTCTTCAGGCATAGCCTGCTAATGGGTAGGATTTTCTCATTATAGGAGGCTTCCTCAGATTTATAAAATTTGCCCACTCTATTTTTCGATTGAAAAGAAAAAATCATATCGATATACTTACTTTATACTTACTTTTGGTTAGCTGGCTAAAATTGAGGGAGGGATAGCATATAATTTATAGTCCCATCCGCTTGTCTTAAATAGTTTAATAATTTTATTTGCCTTAAGGAAAGGAGGGACGATGAGCAAAAAGCATTTCCAAAGGTTTTCCCTGGTTGCTTTCTTTTTCTTATTTGTTCTCTTCGGCTCGGGTTTAGCTCAGGAAGACCATGAAAGCTGCAGAGACCATCCCTTAATTACCAGGATGAACAATTTTTACATTCAATGGTGTAAGGCAAGCGATTTCGATGCTGTTGATTTCAGAAATGAAAAGGGAGAAAAAATTACAGTTGAAGGAAAAGTAACTGAAATCAGTTATGCTATTAAGAGCGGTTTCACCCCACCGAGCGCTTTGCAGGTTCTCAGAAACTATGAAACCGCCGTTAAAAACGCTGGGGGCCTAAAACTATATCAAGAGGGAAATTATGAAATCTGGTTGAAGCTTGAAAAAGGCGGACAAAGATACTGGATTTATGTTGATTCCTGGTCTGGCGGCGGCAAGGGTGCCTCTTATCTCCTTCGGATTGTTGAAGAAAAGTTAATGACTCAAGAAGTAACAGTTAACGCTGAAAGTTTGATGAATGACCTTCAGACTGCGGGCCATGCTTCAGTTTACGGTATCTATTTTGATTTTGACAAAGCTGACCTAAAACCCGAATCAGAACCCGCCCTTAGGGAAATAGCCCGGCTTCTCCGGGAAAATAAGGACTTAAAACTCTATGTGGTTGGCCATACCGACAACGTGGGTAGCCTAGATTACAACATGAAATTATCAATGGCTCGGGCCGAAGCCGTGGTCAGGGAGCTTACCACCAAGTACGGCATTTCTCCAGACCGGCTGCAAGCTTTCGGCCTGGCCTGCTTAGCTCCAGTTGCTTCAAATGAGACCGAAGAAGGCCGGGCTAAAAACAGAAGGGTCGAACTGGTAAAGCAGTAATTTTAATTTGAAATTTATTTTATTTTGCGGCGACGTCCTGGATCAGCCGTATTGGAATCGGAAGGACTCCCCCCTCCCCATAATTTGGCTGGAATCCACAAAGGCAATAATTTAGCCTTTATTGGACCACACTCTTTAGAATAAAAATCCTTTTCGCCCCAGACCGAATGACCACTAAAGTAAATAGACAGGTCGTTTACAAAAGGAGGGCTTGGGTGTCTTTCCAATTCTCCTACATTGTTAAAAAGAATGCTCGGGTTTGCAGCCCGGAAAGAAGTTATATCCGCCAGAAACCTTGCTCCCAATCCGTTGACATCATCATTGCAACGACCCGGTCCTTTTATATAAGTGCTGTATAGCGAATCTCGGTGGTCCCAGTCCCTGGTAAAATACATGTGATGCTTACTAGCAGACATATAAATTATCGGATGAGTCAGATCATAGACTTCAAGACGGGATTCTTTTGGCCAGATATATCCCAACAAGATCGCCCTGAGCTTCCAAGTAATTCCATTATCTTCACTATATAATTCATAATAAGCGGCATCATTGTCTCCATCATGCGCATCCAAAGATTCACACCAAGAATTCTCGCTGTACCCACCATCTTTTCTGAATAAAAATACCCATCTAATGCCGACTCGAGTATTTGGCAAAAAAGGATAGACTTGATATACGACCACAGGCTCATGTGACTGCCGAGCACTTTCGTCACTATCAAATATCAAATAGGGTCTTAGCATCATAGCTAATTCATTTTCCTGGCTATCCACCAACCCATCACCATCGAGGTCAAGTTCTCGAGGATCCGCATTGGAAGCTAAAAGGCTTCGACTTAAAGTCACAGACAAAGTGGGAATTGAAACAATTTCTGGCCCATCAATTTTTTCATACCAATAATATCCCTCCCCGCTTCTAGCTCCCCTATCTCCTCCAAAGACTCTTCTGAACCCCGGGGGTGGAGAAATATTGGGGTTGGCAGGATCATAGGCTTTCCCCTGCCAAACCAGAACTTTATCTTTCTGATTTTTGGAGTGTTTGAGCCCTATTACCGTGTACTTTGGTAGCCGATTCACCATGCTCCAATCTGAAAAATCCTGGCCAGTGGATTCATACCAGAAATAACCGTCTCCAGCATGACTTCCTTCACCAATGTCTCCACCTCGGTATTTCTTAAACCTCGAAAATTCATCAGGCCCTTTAATTGGGTCTCTACCAAACAAAGTAATACAATCTTCATCTATCTGATTTTTATTATGCTTCAGAGCGAAAACAACTCCTGGTGGCAAGACATATGAGTCGGAATTTGCGGATGAATCATCATTGACCATCCACCACTCATACCCTCTGTGAAGCGGCGCTCCAAAATCACCCCCGTACATACGGGTTACTAGCATTTTAGCTGATGCAGAGAAAAACACCATGTAATTGTCTTTAGATAAAAGCTCATTGTTCAAATTATGGCGTAAGCCAAGCACCTGTCCAGGAATAAACATTGGCTCCTGCACCCGTTGACTTTGAAGCGGAGCTGAAGAGATGCTGGATGCTGTTTTTGCCTGAACGATTTGATCTTTTATTTTAACAACCTTCCTAAGCTTATCTGTAAGATTGGTCGATTTTGTTTGTTCAATTTGCTTAGTAGACTCAATGCTGGTGGTTGAAGTCTCTATTCTCTGGGAACTGGGGCGTTGGCCAGAGATAGTATCTGAGCGAGTTGCGGTCGGCGGCGTATATATGGCAAAAGCAGCTCCATTCTGAGGCGTGAGGTATTTTTCTGTCTGAGATGAAATCTGCCACCAGAAATCAGCCGAAGTCCGAGTTTCTTGGCCGGAATCCAGATCGCAGGTAAATGTACCCCGGATAGTGAGGTTATCACCTCGCGAATAGACTGCGCCGTCGGCCTGGAAGGTGACCCAGGCCAACATCAAGTTGTAGTCGCTTGATTTAACGAGGAGCTTGCCAAAGCGCCCTTCGCTCATGCTGAAGAGAATGATGGTATTTGGTGTTAGACTGGAACCAGGAATCCTGGCTGAAGAAAGGCGGGCCGTTTTTATCTCATCTAACCGAATGAACTCAAATGGTGATTGAGCCTCTGAAATAGGTCCGGCCAACAAAAAAAACAGTGCCCAGATAATGAATAAAACAAAGCCTTTTTTCATTATCTCCCTTACCATTTTTCCCCTCCTCAAAAACTTATTAAATTTAATAAAGGCCGGACTTATAGAACAAAAGCTAAAAATTAGAATTCTTTTTTCTTTCGAATTTTTTTAAATAAAACAAAAAAAATTAACTGTCAAGCCGAAGGTTCTCCCAAGCTAAAACATAATTTCCAAGCTAACGGCAAAAGGGGACACCTGAAGGTGT
>PNJE01000129.1 GCA_002877915.1 Candidatus Aminicenantota bacterium | reverse complement strand
TTAGTGGCTCTGTTTCCAGTGCTCCAGCTGGAAAAACTTACTGACCTCTACCCCAAGCTCTTCCCCCAACCTGGATACCATGTCCTAGCCAAGGACCAAATTTTTTTGACATAAAGATGGCTAATATTATATAAAATAAAAGGCCGAATGGGAGCTGCTGATTAAACCTAGGAGGAAAGAAAAATGGCTGAAAAACCGATTCTACAGTTATTTGATAAAATTGAAGATAATTTTTTAAATCGGGTCCTCCATCATTTAAGCGATTCTTGCTCTTTAATCAATAACGAAAAAGTTTTTGTTTTCTGGAACAAAGCCGCCGAAGAGTTAACCGGTTTAAAGGCGGATGAAATTTTGGGCAAATCCTGCCAGTCGGAATCAAAATTGTTTTATGATGGCAATGGCCTGAGCCTGTGCGGCGGAAGCTGCCCGGGGGAACAAGCAATGAAAGATGGGTTACCTCGAATAGTTGAGGTCTACGTCCGGCATAAAAATGGTTTTCGTATTCCGGTAAATCTCCGCCTGATTCCTATTTTGAATTCCAGTGGGCAAGCCATCGGGCTTACAGAAATTTTTACTAACATCACCCCTTCAGTTACAATTCCTTTCCGGGTAAATGAGCTGGAGAAAATGCAGCTGCTGGATCTGGATACTGGAATTCCCAATCGCCTTTACATGGAAATGTATTTGAAGAATAAGATAGACGAATATCAAAAGTACAATCTGTCTTTTGGTCTGATCTACGCCGACGTCGATAACTTTAATAAAATCCAGGAGAGATTTGGACGATTTAATGCGGCTAAGCTCGTCCGGATGATTGCCAGAACTCTCCATAAAAATATTCGTTATTTTGATGTGGTCGCTCGCTGGGATAATGAAGAATTTCTAATTGGACTATTGAATATAGATGAAAACCGCTTAGATATTGTGGCTAACAAGCTCCGGCTGCTGGTAGCGGAATCGTATATTAACGTGGAAACTGGCCTGCTGAATGCTACTGTCTCCATGGGGGCGACCCTGGTTCAGCGGTTTGACACGGTCGAATCGCTGGTCAAGCGAGCTGAGCAGCTAATGCTCCATAGCAAATGGCGCGGCCGGAATAAAGTAAGCTTAGGATTTACCCAGAAAGAAACCTGAGCCCCAAAATAGCACACCCCTTTTCCCTCAGGAAAAGGGGCGGAGAAAGGAGGGGTTAAAAAGGGGTAAAGGGGGCTCAGTTAGAAAAAAAAGATTTATATTTGGTGCCGATGCATTCGGCGGTAAAGGCAACGTGATTATTATAGCCAGTTAAAAGCAAGGCCACTTCCGTATCACCTACCACCCAGGAAGAATGGAATTCTAACTGGCCAGAACCAAGAGCTTTTCCCCAGTACTGATTTTTGTTCTGGTAAGTGGTATCCAGCCAGAGCACCCGATCATTGATCGGTTGTCCAAAGCGGTTGGCTAAATAATTTTTTATTTTAAGATAATCAGCAATGTAATAATTGTTGTCAGTATAATTATCGAGCAGATGAAACCGAGCTGAAACCAATTCATTTCGCCAGAAGATATATTCAATGAGGCACTGTTTATTCATTATCTGCCGGCGGTACTGATAGACCTCGGTTTCTCCGGAACGATCCTGGGCCAGCGGGCGACCTTCAATTTCTTGGATCTTTTGCTGGTTCATTCCCCAGTAAATTGGGGGTTCATATTTTTCTTCCAGGTTCAGTTCCGGCGGTTTCTCTTCCTGTTCTCCACTGGAAATCATAATAGAATTGACTTCGGGAAATAATTTTCTAAGCATCTGCTCTTGAACATATCCAGCCAGAGTTTTCCCTTTTTCCGAGGAAATATAATAAACAAAAATCCAATCGTGGCGGAATCTTACGGCACTCGCTTGAGCCAGAACCTCTCCCGCCGGGACCGAAATCACCACCGGGCTTTTTTCATCAGGCTCTAAATGTAGATTAGCCTCAGGGACAGCCACGAGATACTTTTTCGCTTGAGCTTGGGCTAACCCACCAATAAGAACGATAACGGCAAAAAATAAAATCAGCCTCTTTAAATTAACCGAATAAATAACCCGAATCATTTCCCTGAACTCTTTCCCTCTAAATCCTTTACCCATTTCTCTATCCTTTCTGGTTATAAGCTAAAATCGGCTGAGTCCTCAGACAATACCCCCTGGGGATGATTTAAGGGGGGAGATTTTTTAACCCCGGATTAGGCTATTCAAGGTGAAAGGTAATGACTTGCAAAACTTTAGCTTAAGGGGAAAATAGTCTGGAAAACTAATAAAACAGACAAATAGTGTGCCTACAGTCACTTAGCTAAAAAAAACAAGAATTTCAACTGGTATCTGGTACTATGTGAGCACAGGATAGATTCTATCTGATTAAATCAAACTAAAACTTTTAACCGCCTCGAAAATCTAATTAGCTCTAAAACATTAAAAGATGCTATTAATTTGGTTTCAGTCGCCAAATAAATTTTTTGTGTCTGGGTGCTTACTTCCCGGTTAAAAATCATAGAAGCTTAAAAATTAGCAGCCATCAAATAAAAATAGCCAGCGAGAGGAATCGAACCTCCGACCCGCTGATTACGAATCAGCTGCTCTGCCGACTGAGCTACGCTGGCCTGAAAATCCTGATTTGGGAAATTGATTATAACATATCCGGTCACTAACCGACAATGATTTTCTCCTATTCTCTGACCATCTTTTAACCGATTTTGTTCATTAAAGCTTTTGCTGCCTTTGAAGGCGAAAGCCTAAAGAATAAATAAAAGTTTTAAAACCAGCTGGCTTACGGCTTCCCCTTTGGGCATTTTTCCGGATATATTTTAGTCCATCAGCGAAGCTCCACCTCCCGATAAGGAACGCTTCAAAATAAAATTATAGGAAAATTCTCCTCTTCCCTTCTCAAAAGTCCATTATTTGATTACAATACTCATCTAAAAGCCAGGTGCGCTGGTGGGAGGTATTGCCTTTCCCGGTTGCCGGTTTAACCGCCAGATAATATGACTGGCTCAATTGAATTAGGGATTGATTAAGAATGTTTATTAAAAAGCTGGAAGTTCAGGGGTTTAAGTCATTTGCCGACCGGACAAAAATTCTTTTTCATCCGGGAATAACGGCTATAGTTGGACCAAATGGCACCGGCAAGAGCAATATTGTTGATGCTATTCTCTGGTCCTTAGGCGGGATGCGGCTAAAATCCGTCCGGGGTGACCGAACTGAAGATATTATCTTTAACGGCAATGCCAAAAGACCTCCCCTCAGCCTGGCCGAAGTGATAATCACCCTCGGGAATGAAGAAGAGCTGGTTATTTCCCACCGAGTTTTTCGCTCGGGCGAAAGTGAATACCGGCTAAATGGCAAGGCCGTCCGCTTGAAAGATATCCAGGACGAACTCTGGAAACACTCTATTGGGGAGAAGGAATATTTTGTTATCGAGCAAGGAGCAATCGGTTCTTTTGTTACTTCCAAGCCCCAGGAAAAGAGAATTTTGATTGAAGAGGCCGCTGGAACTGCTTATTATAAGGATAAAAAAAGGCAAGCTGAATCCAAACTCGAATCCAGCGAGCAAAATCTTATCCGGTTAGAAGACATTATTATCGAAGTAGAAAAATCGAAAAATTCCCTTTACCGTCAGGCTCTGGCCGCCGCTCGCTTCCGCCGCTTAAGAGAAAGACTGCGCGAGTTGACGGCGCATCATTTTTACCGGAAAATGCGCCAGTTAGATAGCCAGCAGGAAAATATAAAAAACCAGTTGGATAAAGCTTTATCGATTGAACAAGAACTGGTTTCGGCCGTAAAGGTTGAAGAAACTACCCTTTCCAAGCAGCGAAAAGAATTCTGGGACTTGGAAAAACAGCTAAAGGATCGCCAGGAAAAAGTCTTCAGCCTGAAAGGCCAGTTATCCCGCTTAGAAGGGGAAATCGAAAGAGAAAATAAAAAACTGGAATATCTGGAAACTACCATAAAAAAAGCCGATTCCGACCGGTCAGACTTAACCAAAGAAATAAAAGACTTAGAAACCGAAATTTCAGGTACTTTATCCCGGCTTTCAGGATTAGAAAAAGACCTGGCCGAAAAAACTCTGGCCGCTGAAAATAGTCGTCGTCAGCTGGAAGAAGTCCGAATTCTTACCCGAGAAAAGGAAGCCGGGCTGGCCGAGCTGAGAAAAGCTCAGTTAACTGGACTGCAAAAGCATACTGATACCCGCAATAATCTTTATCGGCTGGAAAAAGATTTAGAGCTTCTGGCTAAACAGGAAGAAAAATTAAAGCAGGAAAAAGAAGGACTCCTGTCTCAAAAAGATCAAACTGAGGTTAGAATTTCCGCCCTACTCCGGGACTTAGAAAACCTGGAATTACAAAAAAAAGAACAGGAAAAAATCCTTCAGGAACTTTTAGAGAAATATAGCCAGGCAGAAGAAGAGATATCCCAACAGGAAGCTGACCTGATTAACTTAAACCGACAATTAGAGGAACTTTCGCTTGAACTCCAGGCCCTAAATAAAATTGCCGAGGCCGAGCGGCAGTCGTCCAACCAGGATCTTTTGCCAGAAGCTCTGGGCTGGTTCTCAGAGCTAATAGAAATTCCTCCGGAAGAAGCTCCTCTCTTTGATATTTTCTGGAAAGAAGAAGGAAAAGCCCAGGCCTGCCAGTTAGAAACTTTTAAGAATTTATATCGTGGCGAAATTAAAACAAATATTTTGCTTCTTCGAGAAAACGCCGGTTACCCGGTGCCAAATTCAATTGTAAAAGAAGATGGAGTCCTGGGTTTTTTGAAAAGAAAAGTAAAAGCGAAACCGGAGCTGGAAAAATATCTTGGCTCTCTCGAGGATGCGGTCCTGACCAAAGATCTTCTGACGGCTATCCGCCTTTGGGAAAAATACCCCCAGGTTAACTTCATTACTCCTGGCGGCGATCTTTTGGAATCTTCTGGCCTATTGCGGCCGGCTCAGAAAAAAGAAGGCCTGTTTGTCATCAACCAGGAAAAGAAAAGATTAGAAAAAGAAATTGACCGTCTTCAGGCGATAAAAGATCCTCTCCTGAAGAAGCTGGGAGAAAAAAATAAAGAAAAAGAAGAATTAGGAATCTCAATTGAAAGCCAGAAAAAGAACCTGAGCGAGATTGAAAGAACTCTTTATGATCTTCAGCGCGAAAAGAAGTTCGCTCAATCGGAACTGGAAAAGCTCGGCTCTGGTCTGACCATTCTGGAAAAAGAAGAAAAAATTCAGCAGGAAGAAAAAAACAAACTGAGCGAGAAAAAGGTCGCAGCTTCTTCCCTGGTCCAGCAAGCGGAGCTGGAACTCGAGAGTTTAAAAGAAAAAATAAGACAGGAAGAAGAAATTTTAATCCAGTATAAAGAAAAGGAAAAAGAGAGAGAACAGGATTATTATCAACTAAAGTCTGAGCGGGAATTGCTCCTGGAAAAAACAAATGGAATTAGAAGTGCTCTCCAATCGCTGGAAAAAAGGCAGCAAGCCATCAAAAGTAAGTTAGGCCAGATAGAGATAGAGGTTTTTGCTGGCGAGGAAGAAAAAAGCAACCTGCGGAGACAAATTGAAGAATTGAAGCAAAGAACAGCCATTCTTAAAGAACAGTCCATCAAAGAGGAACAGGAACTGACCGAATTAGAACAACAGGTTCAGACGAGGAAAAAAGAACTGGATGAAATAGAGTCAAAACTCCAGTTTCTGCGCCAGCAAGAAGAATTGGCCCGCGAGGAAAGAATGAAAATAGAGATCCAGAAAGCTGAAGCCGAGAGAGACCGCCTAAATTTGGAAGAGACTTGCTGGCAGGAGCTAAAGAAAAACCTATTAGAACTTAAACAGGAAATTGAAGAACTATCGGCTGCCACGGTCGGGACCAGCACCGCTCCGGAAATTCCTGAAGGCTTAGAAGAAGTCCAAGAGGGAGAAGCTGAAGAAATCGAAGAATCAGTTGAAGAAAAAACAGAAGAAAAGACTGAAAGCAAAATAGAAGAAAAACCCAAAGAGAGAAAGAAAAACAAGCAGCCGGTTCCGGCAAGAGAGTTATCGGATGAAGATCTGGAAAAGGAACTGGAAGCCACCAGTGAAGTTCTCCAGAGGTACCGGGCGATTAATCTGATGGCTGAGGAAGAATATTTGGAACAAAAGAAACGTTATGATTTTTTAATCCAGCAAAGGCAGGATTTGCGCGATTCAATTAACTCTACCCAGGAAGCCATTAAAAAAATAGATGAGGAAAGCAAAACCCAATTTTTAACCGCTCTGGCTGAAGTGAACAAAAACTTCCAGGAAGTATTTTCATTGCTTTTCCGCGGGGGAACAGCCGAAGTTAAGCTGCTGGAACCGGAAAATCCCCTCGACAGCGGGGTGGAAATTATTGCTCAACCCCCGGGAAAGCGAGTCCAGAATCTGGCTTTGCTTTCCGGCGGGGAAAAATCTTTGACCAGTCTGGCTTTTCTCTTTGCCTTATTTAGGTACAAGCCTTCTCCCTTCTGTATCTTGGATGAGGTCGATGCCGCTCTGGATGAGATTAACTTGGCTCGCTTCCTTAATTTAATGAAGGCCATCAAGCATCAGACCCAGTTTATTATCATTACCCACAGCTACAAGACGATGGAAGTAGCCGATTTCATCTACGGAACCACCATGGAAGAGCCTAATATTACCAAAGTCTATTCGGTCCGAATGGAGAAAAAAGAAGAAATTCCCGCCGCTGAAGAAAATAATAAGCCCTCTGAAACACTTCCCTTAGGAAACCCTGAGACCAAAAAGGCTGAAGAAAGTCAGGAAGAAAAACTCGAATCCTCATAATAATCGCTCGGTAAAAACCTTTTGACTCTCTATCTATCTTTGTTATAACATTCAGCTTGATGAAAAGGCAGTTTTTATTTCCAAAGCTCTCCTCAAAAACTTTTAAGCAAAAGCGCCCAAGCGGAATTCTGCCGGCAAATTCCAGTGACCATTATTCTATTTTTACCCTTGAGGCAAGGAGGACTTGATGTCTTTCTATCTCTACATAATTCTCGCTTATCTCCTGGTGCTGACCGTCATTAACTTTATACGGGCCAGAAAAGTAAAAAGCCAGGAAGATTTTATGGTAGCTGGCCGGAAACTTAAATGGTCAGTAATGGTATTTACTCTAATTTGCACCTGGATTGGCTCGGGAACTTTCATTTCCGGAGCCGAATTTGCCTCCAAAGCTGGATTCTCCGCCCTCTGGCTTTCGGCTGGAGCCTGGCTGGGAATAATCATCATTTATTTTCTGGCAGCTAAAATCCAGACCTTTGGGCAATATACTATCGGGGATATCTTAGAAGTAAGATATGGCCCTTGGGCCAGGATTTTCGGGGCGATAGCCTTAGTCATTTCGTTCACCGCGATTGTCTCTTATCAGTTCGTCGCGGGAGGCTTTATCCTCAACGTGGCTACCGACGGGGCTATTTCAGAAAAACTCGGAATTTATTTAGCCGCCACTTTTGTTATTCTTTTTACCGCCCTGGGAGGAATGGTGGCGGTTGCTTATACTGATTTACCTAACGGCATCATTATCGTCTTAGCCTGCTTGCTTTCGGTCCCCTTTGTTTATGCTGCCGCCGGCGGACTGCAGGCAGCTCACCAGAGTCTTTCGCCCGGGTATTTTTCAGTTATCAATAACCAATTCGGAGCACATCCCCTCTTAAAAGCTCTTGGCTATTTTCTCTCAACCCTGTTTCTGCTTCTCGGCGTTCAGAGTATGTATCAGAAATTCTACAGTGCCCGGAGTCCCAAAGATGCCAAGAAGGCAGTTATTTTCTGGACGATAGGGACCATTTTTGTAGAAACGATGGTGGTCGTTATCGCCGTCTTTTCTTACAGCAAATTTAAAGACCAGATTAACCTAAACATCCCCAAAGAAGGAGGAAAGGTAGTTCTCCTGGCGGCCAGAAATTTGGTGCCGCCGCCGATAGGTGTTCTGCTTTTAGGGGCAGCTTGCGCCGTAGTTATTTCTACGGGAATGAATTATCTTCTCTCTCCTTCTGGCAATTTGATTCACGATATCTATCAGCGTTTTATTAATAACTCAGCCGACGATAAGAAGTTAGTTGCCCTGCAAAAAATTTTCATTTTAATCATTGGAGTAATTGCCTTCTTCTTTGCCCTCCGCTTAAAATCAGTTCTGGCGATGAGTTACTTTGCCTATACCATTTACGGGGTAGCTATCACTCCAGCTCTTATTGCCGCCTTGGCCTGGAAAAGGGCGACCAAAGCGGGGGGATTGGCTTCTATTATCTCTGGAACTGTCGTCACCATTGCCTTGAAAGTACTGGCCGAAGTTCTGCCTCCGGATAGAGCTCCGGAAGGCGATCCCTGGGGAATACCACTAATTTTCCCAGCACTAATAGTCTCTATTGGTAGCTTAATCATAGTTAGCCTTTTAACCAAGCGTCCAGAAGAGAAGGAATTGGAAACCTTCTTTCCCCACAAATAAAAATATAATTAATGAAAACTGGGGTCATATTCGATAAAAGATTTGCCCTTCACGAGATGGGGCCAGGGCATATCGAAAGCCCTCTTCGGATTATTGCCATTGAAGAAGTTCTTTCCTCAAGTTTCAAATCTGGATTTACTTTGATCCCGCCCAGACCGGCTACTGAGGAAGAACTCTCTATGGTTCATCTTCCCAGCTATATAAATTTCCTGAAAGAAACTGCTGATCAGGGTTACTTCTCTTTCGACTCTGATACTATCGCTGGGCCAAAGACCTATGAGATTGCTTGCTTAGCGGCTGGAGCTGGCCTGGTAGCAGCGGATCTTATTCTTGAACGCCAGATAGAAAATGTTCTGGCTCTGGTGAGGCCGCCTGGTCATCATGCCGAAAGCTCCAGGCCAATGGGATTTTGTTTCTTCAATAACATTGCCATAACCGCTGAATATCTTCGGCAGAAAAAAAAGATAAAAAGAATTATGATTGTTGACTGGGACCTTCATCATGGGAACGGTACCCAGAAAGCTTTTTATTCAACCCGGGAAGTTTTTTATATTTCCCTTCATCAGAGTCCACTTTTCCCCGGAACAGGCTCGGCTTCTGAAGTTGGAGAAAAAGAGGGCATTGGTTTTAATCTCAATCTTCCTTTAAGATCCGGGAAAACAGATAACGATTATCTTTATCTTTTCCAGAATTTAATTCAGCCAGTGGCTCAAATTTATCAGCCCGAATTTATTCTGGTTTCAGCCGGATTTGATGTGCTAAAAGGAGATCCCCTTGGTCAGATGGAGCTAACGGTTGAAGGTTGCGGGGATTTGACCCAAATTTTAATCGACATCGCCCGACAGAGCGCTTCTGGTCGCCTGATTACTTTTCTTGAAGGTGGCTACAACCTTAAAGCCCTTCAGCAAGGTGTAAAAGAGGTAATTCTCAGATTGAGTGGTCAAAAATATAAAGAACTCCCTCATCTGCCTTGCCCCCAGCCGCTGAAAGAAGAAATCAAGCCAATTATAAAAATATTCGAAAAATACTGGGGAATTTCGCCTCGGAGGTGACAATCGTCATCCAGATTAGACAGTTTTAGGGCAAGAAATCGCCTCTCTTTCCTTAAAAACAAAGGCTCTTTCTGGCACGAAATATGCATATATAAAAAGTGAAAAAAGGAGTGTGCCATGAGTAAAAAAGGTTTAGTCCTTCTAATGGGCTTAGCCCTTTTATTCGTTATTTTTAATTTTGCTTTGGCTCAGGAAACGCCCCAATCTGAGCAGCCGCAGCCGACTCAAGCCTCATCTGATGAGCCACAATATACCAATGATTCTATTGCCCGGGTTAGCTATCTCCAGGGTAAGGGTTTCATTCAAAGAGCAGCGGACATCGGTTATGAAGATGCCGTGCTCAACGACCCGGTAGCCGAAGGAGATAGAATAGGAACAGCTGATGGCCGATTAGAAATTCAATTCGGACAGAGAAATTACCTTCGCCTTGACAATGACAGCAAAGTTGATGTTCTCAATTTACCCAAAAAAGATAGCGAACTTACCAGGTTCAGGCTCTGGTCCGGCCACATTTACCTGTTAATAAACCAATTGAACAAAGAAAAAAATATTGAAATTCATACCCCCGATTCTTCTTTCTATATCCTGGAAAGAGGCATTTACCGAATTGATGTCGAAGAAAATAAAGGAACAGAAATACTGGTATTCAAAGGCCTGGCTGAAGCAGCCGGAGAACAGGATTCTTACCTGGTAAAAGCTGAGCAACGGCTGGATATGGCCCAAGGTCGGTTCAATTCCAAGCCAGTAAGCTTTAGGCCAGTAGCGGATGATAGTTTCGACCGCTGGAATGAATCGCGAGATAAAGAAGTCAATAAATACTATGCCAGTCGTTACCTTCCAGAAGATCTTTCAAATTTTGAAGCTGAATTAGACCAATATGGCCACTGGGTATATATTGCTCCGTATGGTTATGTCTGGGTACCCGATAATCTCTCCGAAGATTGGAGACCCTACTACTATGGGCGGTGGGCCTGGATACCTTTAACCGGTTGGACCTGGGTTCCTTATGAGCCCTGGGGTTGGGTAGCCTTCCATTATGGCCGCTGGCAATGGGCTATCGGCGTGGGCTGGTACTGGATTCCTACTTCAATCTGGGGTCCAGCCTGGGTTAGCTGGTGGTGGGATGCAGATTATTTCGCTTGGGCTCCTTTGAGCTGGTACGGATATCCGGGAGTTATTATTAACAATGTTTTTTATGACCACTACGTCGGCCATTATCCGCTAAATTCCAGGACCTTAGTGGTCGTTAGAAGGGACCAGCTACGGGCTACTGATATTTCCAGAACAGCCCTCAGACCTGAGGTCTTAAAAGCAGCTAACCTGGAGAATAAAATTTCTCTGACTAGCCGGCAGCTCCCGTTCCGGCCAGAAGGTTCTCGCCTGACAGTAGAAAAGCTGGACAGTAAAAGAGTACTTGTAAGACAGAATAACCAGGGTGTTGGTTTAAGAGAAATTAAAGCTAATCCTGCCGGTACTTCCGTTAATTCGATAAGACGCCCAACTGCCACGACCGAAAGTCAACCGAAGGAAGCCCCCAAATCATTTAAGCCAGCGGAATCCAGTAAAGGGAAATCCACAGCTTCTCCAAAGGTAGCTCCTTCCGGCAAAGTAACGCCCAAAAAAATTCGTAAAAAAGAGGAAAGCCCTTATTCTTCTTCTCCGCAATACCGGACAACCAATATTTCCAGGACCATACCAGTTTATCCTTCCTCTCCTAAGATTACCGTCCGAAATCTTAACCGGCCTTCTGATAATTATTATCGGCCCTATTCTTCCGGTGTGGTGAGGTATTCAAATCCAAGTAATAGCAGCACTTATAGAAGCTCCAGCCCGAAGTATTACAATTCTTCTCCGAGGATTTCGACTCCTAAAGTTACCCCCAGGGTAAGCCGTCCATCTATAAGCTCAAGCCCTAAATCTTATAGCGTGCCCCATTATTCAAGTAGCTCCGGATCAATTCATAGGAAAAAGTAAGAAAAATCAATTGATTAATGGATTTCTTCTCGGGCTTCTCTTTCTGAATAATAATCGAGCACCCGCAAATGATCTTGAAGAGAGCAATACCTGGTAGGTTCTGTCCCGGGCAGAAAAACTTCTGAAAAAGGATATTTGCAAATCGGTGAAGCCAGCAAGCCTGTTTTCCGATCAATGGTGACGAAAACCAGATTGGGCGGAACTTCAAAATCTTCAATCGGTTTAGCTTCCTCAGGCTGAGTTGATCCGCTTTGAGTGCTCTGGGGATTCTGAGCTGAGGCAGAGTTCTCGGCTGTTTCTTCAGGCTTTTCTGTAGTTGGTGAGTTAGCCTGAAGGGCCTGATACTCTTTCTTTTTATCTTCTATAACTCTTCCAAAAAAATCTATCCAGATGGGCAAAGCCACTACCGCTCCTGATTGCCGGTTTCCCATAGTCACCTTGTTATCGTACCCCACCCAGACTCCAGCGCACAGGGAAGGAGAAAAGCCGATGAACCAGGCATCAGTAAATTTATTGGTAGTTCCTGTCTTACCCCCAAGCGGCCAATTCAAAGAAGAAGCCGCTTTCGCTGTGCCTCTTTGCACCACGCCCTCAAGAAGATAAGTCATCATATAGGCGATCTGTGGAGAGATAACTTCCTCAGTAGAAGGAACATTTTCTTCCAGGATATTTCCATCCTTGTCTTCGATCTTGATTATGAAATAAGGCCGGGCCCGGACTCCTTTATTGGGAAAAACAGAGAAAGCTGAAACCAGTTCCTGAAGGGTAACTTCAAAAGACCCAAGGGCCAGTGAAAGATAGGGATAAATAGTGGAAGTTATTCCGAATTTACGGCAGTATTCAACTCCTACCTGAGGTGAAATGTAATCAAGCAACTTGGCCGTGACCACATTTCTGGATTCTTCCAGGCCAGTTCTTAGAGTCACGGCTCCATGATATTCGCCGTCGTAATTTTTTGGCGACCACGGCTGACCAGTCCACTTATCAATAAATTCCGTCGGCTCATCAATAATTATGCTGGCTGGAGTAAAGCCTTTTTCCAAAGCAGCGGTATAAAGAATTGGTTTTATGGCTGAACCGGTCTGGCGAAGAGCCTGGGTAGCCCGGTTAAACTGACTTCTTTTAAAAGAATATCCACCGACCATAGCTTTTATCTGGCCGGTAGCTGGGTCAATAGCCATAAAAGCTCCCTCCAGCAAAGGTTCCTGATCAAGGGAAACTTCAGCCGTTTTACTTTTCTCATTGACTGTCTTTATCTCCACCAGGACGACATCGCCTGGTTTAATCAACGAATCAAGGTATTTAGCTTTAGTCCAGGCAATATCCCGATTTGACATTAACCCAAGATAATTTTTGATTTTAACCCTGGCTTCAGTTTTTCCGACTTCCAAAACGATGCCTTCTTCTGTCTCCCCCGTCTGCAGATCTGAGCTGTCCCAGCTTTCCAGCCAAAATTTTTCCAGGTTAGTCTTGCCTTCAGCCAGAAGGTTACGTTTATCTTTCCTCCAGCCATATTTTTTATCTTGAGCTCTCAGCCCCTTAGATAAAGCTTCTTCTGCATAACGCTGGTAATCCGGGTTAATAGTGGTATAAATTTTAAGACCGCCTTGATACAAAGCTTCATCGCCGTAATTTTTTTCTACATATTTTCTGACTTCTTCAAAGAAATAGGACCCAGCTTCAGTATTTTCACGTTTTAACGGAAGAACATTCAACGGCTGTTTTTTGGCTTGCTCGGCAATTTCTTTGGTAATAAATCCTTCTTCGGCCATCCTATTAAGAACGTGATTACGACGGGCCAGAGTGACCGCCGGGTTATTATAGGGCGAATAGACACCTGGCCCCCGGAAAATGCCGGCAATCATAGCGGCTTCCGGCAGAGTAAGCTCATTGACGCTTTTACCGAAATAAAGCTGGGAAGCCGCTTCCACCCCCCAGGTTCCATGACCTAAATAAAATTGATTGCAGTAAAGTTCAAATATTTTTTCTTTGGTAAATTTTCTTTCAATTTCCACTGCCAGAAACATTTCTTTGAGCTTCCTTCTTATGGTCTGCTGGGAATAAAGAAAAAGACTCCGAGCCAATTGCTGGGTAATGGTACTTCCTCCGTGCAACCTTTTTTTACCGAGAACCACCCTGAAGACATCTTCTTTGACTGCTCTTAAAATACCTCGATAATCAAGTCCCTTGTGGGCAAAAAATCTGGGATCTTCGGTGGCAATGATCGCCTGTTTAAGAATTAACGGAATTTTCTCGTAAGGGACCTGGATTCTTCTTTCAATGGCAAACTCTTTTATCGGCTGGCCGGAGTCAGAATAAACCGTGGAGATTATTTTTGGCTTTATCTGCTCCAGATCGGCGACCGAAGGAAGATTTTTCCTGACCGCCAGAAAAGCACCGAACATCCCTCCAAGCATCAGGGCAATAGCCAGAATAAAAATAAATAAAAATGCCTTGAGAAAATTTTTTTTCGTAAATTTGCTTTTTTTGAGATTAGGAATTTTGATTTTAAATATTATTTTCTTTTTTTGAGCCATCTTTAAGAAACCAGCAATCTGAAATTACAATATAGCAGATTATTAAAGAAAATGACAATTAGAAACTAAATATAAGGGGGAACTTCTTCTTGAGAATTAACCAGACCTCCCGACTTATATCTTTCGCTGGTTGGCGACCATCAAGAACCACTACCTCTGGGTCGTTTAAAGAAAGAAAAATCTTTCGGACTCTTTTTAAATAGTTTTTATCTTCAAAAAGATGGTAAATTACCGGTCGGTCTTTGATTCTTCTTAACCCCAAGCCCGCAGGAACGTCCAGAATAAAGGCGATATCAGGCTTGATAAGAAATTTATGATGCCGATGCCTGATTTTTTCTAAAGAAATACCTCTGGCCCCCTGGTAAGCCAGGGTTGAGTAATAATAACGGTCGAGAATAACAATTTTCCCTGACTTGAGAGCCGGAGCAATATTTAAACTGATATTCTCCTTTCGGTCTTTAAGAAAAAGCTGTAATTCTTCTTCCGGCGAAATTGATCCCTTGATTCGGGCCAATTTTCTAATCTTTTCTCCCCACTTTCCAGAAGTTGGTTCTCTCAGGACGATGACCTCCTGCCCTTTTTTTTGAAGCTTTCGGCTCAAAAGATTAACCTGGGTTGATTTGCCAGACCCGTCGATTCCTTCAAAAACAATTAACAAGCCCTTTTTGATCTTGGTAACCTTCTTCATTTATCTTCTCGTTAGTTTTCAATCTTACCTTCGAAATTAAAATAATGCAACTATTTAGGGAAGAGAATAGTTAGCCATTATCTTAAGACCAGGGAAATTACTCCCGGTTGAAATTTATAATTTGTTATGCTAACTTGATTATTGATTAGGGAGGTCAAAATGAAGAAATACCTATGGATTGGAGGACTCAGTTTTTTAGCTGGACTGCTGGTAGCCGGTTATATTTTCCTTTCGCCGGAAAAACCCGTTATCCCAACCGTTTCTATGAAAGATAACCCAGCTGCCAGCAATAATGTTCTCTTTGCGGCTGAAAAAGAGCCGATCAAAAGCCAGGAAAGTGCTCTCAGCGAGGATTTCGTAAAAATTGTCGAAAAAACAGGTCCAACTGTTGTTAGAATTACTTCAGAAAGAGTAGAGCAGATGCCCAGCTTGAGTTTGGAAGAAGGCTGGCCCTTCGAAGACTTCTGGGATAGGTTTTTCGGCAATCAACCCCAGCCAAGAAACAGGCAAAGAGAATACCGTTCTGAGGCTCTGGGCTCGGGCTTTTTTATTTCGCCCGATGGTTATATTCTGACTAACAACCATATCGTCGAGCAATCGGTCAAAATTACTGTCACGACAGTTGATGGAAAAGATTATGAAGCCAAACGCATCGGAACTGACCCAGCCACTGATCTGGCTTTGATCAAAATAGAGGGCAAAAATTTTCCCTATGCGGTCCTCGGAGATTCTTCCGCTATCAAGGTTGGTGAATGGGTTCTGGCCATAGGCAATCCCTATGGGATGGAAAATACGGTCACTGCTGGAATCATAAGCGCCAAAGGGCGACAGTTAGGGCTCGGTGGCAACGTTCCAACCTATGAAGATTATATCCAGACCGATGCGGCTATAAACCGGGGCAATAGTGGCGGGCCATTAATTAACCTGAAAGGGGAAGTAATCGGCATCAATAGTAATATTTTGACTCCGACCGGTGGAAACATTGGTATTGGGTTTGCCATTCCTTCCGATATAGCCAAAAAAGTAGTCGTTCAGCTAAAAGAACATGGTAGAGTAATCAGAGGCCGGCTGGGAATTCGAGGCACAGATATTACCGACGCTATGAAAAAGCAATTGAAACTCTCGGTTGATAAGGGAGTCATCATTTCTCAAGTTGAGCCTGACAGCCCGGCTGATAAAGCTGGCCTCAAAAAATACGATGTGATCATCGAAATTAACGGACAGAAGGTAGAAAGCTGGAAAGACCTGCGCTTCAAAGTGGCAGATATTCAGCCTGGTAATGTGGTCACGATTAAAATAATCAGAGACGGAAAGGAAATGACCGTCAAGGCCACAATCGATGAACTCGAGCCCCAACCTTCTGAAAAGAAAGAAGAAAAAGTGGATAAAGATGTTGGATTAAGCCTGACGGCTCTAACTCCATCTTTGGCCAGGAGATATGGCTTATCGACCTCGGAAGGTCTGCTGGTGACTGAGGTCAAAGACTACAGTGAAGCCGCTAAAGCTGGCCTGCAGCCTGGAGACATTATTCTGGAAGTTAACCGGACAAAAGTAACTTCGGTTCGCGAATTTCAGGATATTCTGAAAAAAACTGCTGCCGGTGACGAGGTTATCCTTTTAGTTAGGAGAGAAAGCGACAATCAGAAAATTGATTTCATTGTTACCTTGAGGGTTCCCGGATGAACTTTACCAAATTACACGCTCTTGGAAATGATTTTCTGGTAATTGAAGATAATCAGGAGCTAAAATTAGAGAGCCTCACCGAGACTACCAGGCTGTTCTGTGATCGTCACACGGGAATAGGGGCCGATGGTTTAATTCTGATTAAGATCATAGACCGGGAAAAAAGCCGGGTAAGTTTCAGAATTTTTAATGCCGACGGCTCCGAACCTGAAATTTCGGGCAATGGTCTCCGCTGCGCGGCTACTTATCTTTTTCACTATCAGAAAGTTCCAGGGAAAATCATCACCTTTGAAACTGTCGCCGGGGAAAGGACCTGTGAATTAACTGCTAAGGATGGCCATCGTTACGAGTTGAAGATAGAAATGGGAACCCCGAAATTTTCTTCCAGGGACCTGCCATTTGATGATGGCTCGGAACATGAGCAGATAGTTGATTATCCTTTATCAATTAACCGTAAGACTTACTATATTACCTGCGTTTCTGTGGGTAATCCTCATTGTGACATTTTCGTGGAAAGGTTCTTCCCGGCCAGAATCGAGTGGCACCAGGTGGGACAGGAACTTGAAAACCACCCATTTTTTCCTCATCGAACCAATGTCGAATTTATCCGGGTTTTAAATCGCCAGGAAATAGAAGTTCTTTTCTGGGAAAGAGGAGTTGGAGAAACTTTATCTTCTGGAAGCGGTTCCTGCGCGGCAGCGGTCGCTTCTATCTTAAAAGGCTTAACTGACCGAAAAGTCAAGGTCTGGACCAGCATGGGTCCTTTGCTCGTCGAATGGGATAAAGATAAAGTTTATCAAGTCGGGCCAGCAGAACTGGTTTTTGAAGGAAAATCTTTTATTTAATTTAGAGCTAATAGAACCAGGTTCAGCCATCTTATGACAGCTGGAAAAAGACAGCCTGATATAGGGCTTTAACTAAGGTCAGATTTTGCCCAAGATTGACGAGATTGATTAGCCGAAGGTTTTAGATTCGCAAAAACAATCTTTTCTTAAAAAAGAACAAGAGTCAATTTTCAAGCTATTAAGATTAAGCCCGAATAATTAAGCTCTTCTCCTCATAGTACCAACAAATTTTTGCTTAGCGTCTGGCTAAGAGTTCCCGCTTATCTGTTATCTAATCAGCCATTTAGATTTTATTTCGATGACTTCTTCGTTTTTGAGCCCTCTCGAAAAGAATTAATTTTTCCCCTCTTTTTCTCCATTTTAACTTTGCCCGAAGCCGATTTCACCTGGCTTTCTTTCTGCTGGCTCTGACCAAGGGGAGAAGCCAAGGCCTGCCGGAAAACTTCCTTAATGTCTTCCACAAAAATGAATTCCATCTCCTGCCTTATTTTCTGGGGAATATCCACTAAATCTTTTTTATTCGGCAGTGGCAAAATCATTTTCTTGATTCCGGCCCTTTGAGCAGCCAGCACTTTTTCTTTAATTCCTCCGACCGGCAGGACGTTGCCCCTCAGAGTTATTTCTCCAGTCATGGCCACATTCCAGCGCACGGGAATATTGGTACAAACGGAAATAAAGGCTGTGGCGATAGTCACTCCAGCAGAGGGACCATCCTTGGGTATCGCTCCTTCAGGTATATGGATATGGAAATCATTCTCCATAAATATCTTGCTGTCAATACCGAATTCCTTGGCATGAGCTCGGGAATAACTCAAGGCAGCCTGAGCCGATTCCTTCATTACCTCTCCTAAGGAGCCGGTTAATAGTAAATTTCCTTTCCCCTGCATTTTAGTTACTTCAACAAAGAGAATTTCGCCTCCGGCTGCTGTCCAGGCGACCCCGGTGGCCACACCGACCTGATCTTTCTTGGTCAATTGGTCTCGGAAAATTCGCGGCGGACCAAGAAATTTTTCGACATTTTGAGCAGTAATTCTGACTTTCCTTCTTTTGCCTTCGGCTATCTGCCTGGCCACCTTCCGGCAGATGGTAGCAATTTCTCTTTCCAGGTTTCTGACTCCGGCTTCCCGGGTGTATTGAGAGATGATGACTTTAAGAGCCGCTTCGGAAATATCTATCCACTCAGGCTTGAGAGCATGCTCGGCAATTTGTTTTGGAACCAAGTGCCGGATAGCAATCTGAAGCTTCTCCTCCTCGGTATAGCCGGGAATCTCAATTATTTCCATCCGATCGCGGAAAGCCGGTTGAATAGGGTCAAGCAGATTTGCCGTAGTGATAAACATTACCTTCGAAAGATCAAAAGGAACTCCTAAATAATGATCCAGAAAACTATTATTTTGCTCTGGATCCAGGACTTCCAGCAGAGCTGAAGAAGGGTCGCCCCGAAAATCAGCGCCAATTTTATCCACTTCATCCATCATAAAGACCGGATTATTGGAACCGGCCCGCCTGAGGCTCTGAATAATTTTGCCAGGCATTGCCCCGACATAAGTCCGGCGATGTCCCCTGATTTCAGCTTCATCGTGAACTCCACCTAAGGAAATTCTAACAAATTTCCGACCGAGGGCCCGGGCAATAGATTTTCCCAGAGAGGTCTTCCCCACTCCAGGCGGCCCAACGAAGCAGAGAATCGGTCCCTTAATCTTTTTAGAAAGCTTTCTGACACTGAGATATTCGATTATTCTTTCTTTCACCTTTTCCAAGCCATAATGATCTTCATCCAGAATTTCTTTGGCCTTTTTCAGATCAAGATTATCCTTAGTGCTCACATTCCAAGGAAGCGAAAACATCCAGTCTAAATAATTCCTGATAACGGCAGTTTCCGCCGATTCAGGATGCATCTGAGAAAGTCGGGTGATTTGCTTTTCCAGTTCTTCCCGGACTTCTGGACTAACTTCCAGATTCTTCAGTTTTTCTTGATAAGCTTTAATTTCTTCTTGAAGTTCTGAGCCTTCACCCAGTTCTTTTTGAATGGCCTTCATCTGCTGGCGAAGGAAATACTGGCGCTGCAATTTATCCAGCTCTCCCCGAGCCTCATTAGATATTTTTGATTGCATTTCCAGAAGTTCGAGTTCCCTGACCAGCAGTTCATAAACCCGACGCAATCTCTGGACCGGATCGGATATCTCGAGGATTTTCTGGGCTTCCTGAACTTTAAGTTCCAAATTAGAAGCCGTTAAATCGGCCAGTCGTCCCGGGTCCTCCAGGTTGGCAGCAATGACTAATATTTCGGGTTGAATGGACTTACCAAGAGAAGTAGCTTTTTCCAGGCCGGCCCGCACATTCCTGATTAAAGCTTCCACTTCCAGATTCTTTTCGATGGCCGGCGGCTCAGGGAAAACAGTAATTTTAGCCTGAATGAAAGGTCCCTCTTCTTCAAAGGTTTCAATCCTGGCCCTGACCAGCCCCTGGGCTAAAATTCGAATGCGACCATCAGGCAGCTTCAGCATTCGCATAATTAGAGAAACCGTTCCCACTTCATAAACATCGTTACGCTTGGGCTCCTCGATTTCCATATCCTTCTGGGTTAGCAACAGGATCATCCTGTTGGTAGATAGGCTGTAATCAATGGCGGCCTTTGACTTTTCTCGCCCGACATAAAGAGGGGCAATCATATAAGGGAAAATGACTACATCCCTCAACAATAAAACCGGGAGTTTTTCTGGTATCTGCAGCTTTTGCTGCTGTTCTTCGGTTAAACCATTGATTGGTTCATCGGGTGAACCATCGAACTGGGACATTATTGACCTCCTCCACTTTCTTCGTCAGTTTTTTGAATCTTGACTTCAATTTCTTTATTTTCTTTTTTGGCTTTTTTCAGGACAATTGTCAGGACACCATTTTCCAGAACAGCCGTCGTTTTTTCAACCGAAACTGGCATCGGCAGAATAATTTCTTTCCGGAAAAAGCCCATTTCCCTCTCTAAACGATGGAACTTGAGCTTTTTAGCTTCGATTGTCTCTTTTTTTAAACCACTAATTTCCAGGCGGTTGCCCCACTGGATAATCCTGAGGTTTCGAGCAGAAATTCCAGGAACCTCCACCTCTACTACCAGAGCTTCATCCTTTTCGTATACATCCACCGCCGGCTCCCAAAAAAGATCTAAGTTGCTGAGGCTTTCCCGCTTGATTACTATTTCACCATTAACTTCTCTGATTTGTGTTTCGACTTTAAAAACCCTGGCTATCGGTCTTATTTTCTTTTTCATTTTTGATCAAATCTGATGCTATTTTTCTTTAAGCAAATTTTCCAGCACGTGCTTAAATTCTACCACATCCTTAAATTCGCGGTAGACCGAAGCAAAGCGAATATAGGCTACTTTATCCAGAGCCTTCAACCTTTCCATGACGATCTGCCCAATTTCTGAAGATTCAATTTCCTTATCCGGCCTTTCCTGAACTATTGACTCAATTTCTTCAACAATCTCTTCCAGTTGGCTAATCTGAATAGGCCTTTTCTCACAGGCTTTCATCATTCCCCGCAAGAGTTTCTGGCTGTCAAAAGGCTGCCTGGTTCCATCTTTTTTTACGACCATATAAGGTATTTCTTCAATCCGCTCGTAAGTGGTAAAGCGCCTTTTACAGGAAAGACACTCCCGCCGCCTTCGTATAGATACTCCTTTTTTACTCTCCCGGGAATCAATCACCTTGCTTTCGAGAAATCCGCAAAACGGGCAGCGCATTAATTCTTACCTTCTCCCAGCTTTCTAACCTGAAAAAGACTTAACCCATTTTTCCATAATATACCATAACCGAGGGCACATGTCACCAGAATCTGAACCGAATGAATTACTATGGTCATGCCAACAGCCATACTGGGATCAAGCCCGTAAATCGAAATAAAGCCAAGCTTGCTGAAATAATCAAAACCGCCGGCCATACCGGGAGTAGGAATAGAAGCTCCCACCATGGTAAGAAAAACGTAAGGGATAGAAAGAAAAAAAGGAACCCTCAGGTTATAAGCCAAAAAGAAAACCCAGTAAAAAAAACAAATCCCGAGCCAGACCATTAAGGACAGCCCGAAATAGCTAACCAGCCGAAAAAAAGAATGGAAAAAACGCAATCCTTCAATAAACTCCAAGCTGAAACCCTCAATTTTAACTCGTATTTTTTCAGGCAGCGGCTTAAATAGGAAGCAGATTACTTTTACCGCCCGGTTTTTTAAGAAATAAAGCCCTAAAATAACAGCCAGGAGAAAACCAGAAAAGCCCAAGCCCACCTTTCCCCAAAAATAAAGATGGGAATAGGCCTCTGGCCTGGCGACTAAAAAATGGTGATAAAAGGGTCTCAAAACCAAAAAAACTCCAAGTAACGAACACATGGCCAGCAGGTCAAACATTCTTTCTACTACGATTGTTCCAATCAAATAGCCGGCGCTCAATTTTTCTTTTCCAGCCAGATAGACAGGCCGGACCAGCTCTCCTACCCGACCCGGAAAAATTAAAGTAACGGTAAAGCCAAGAGTGTTGGCCTCAATGGCATTCCACAGGCTAACCTCAGGCTTTAGCGGCTGCAAAAGAAACTTCCAGCGAATGGACCTGGTCACCAAATGAAGTGGCACCAGAAGCACTACCAAAACCATCAAAAAAAGGTTGACCTGCTTTAAATATCTCCAGGTCTCTGACCAATTAACGCTTCTGAAAAAAAACCACAGGAAAACAGCAGTAATCAAAACTATAATTAGATAATTTAGTTTTTTATTAGCCATAATTTCCTAATCCCAATCAGGTCTTATTATTATACCCGAACTTGGATATAAATAGTCCATTATTTTAAACCTCAGCCCTTGAAAATAAGCCAGAAATTGGCTATATTTAACCCAGTGCTGGGAAGTCGTCCAACGGTAGGACACATGACTCTGGATCATGTTATCTAGGTTCGAATCCTAGCTTCCCAGCCACCTCCCCAAAACCCTCCTTCTTGTATAAACAGGCAGCTCCACCCCCTCCGGAGCTGCCACCTTTTTTATTTTGGGTTGTTTCTTCCTTCAAAATTGTGATAAATAGAGAGACCTATTAATTTTATAAAAAAACATAACGGTTATTATTCTGTTGGCATCAAGCGTCCTGATAAATTCCGCAATTCTGGGCCTGATTATTTATGATATTTTTTAATAATATTTTTTCCGCTAAACTGAATCTATATTTTAGACAAAAGCTGGATATCGGAAAACAAGTGATTTATTTTTTATAATTTTAAGCCAAATAAGTTGCGATCCTGCCTATCCATTAATAATCCTGGTGCCAGCCTCAATCCTGACTAAATGAATGGCCGGGTTTTTACCGGTCTTCTTTCTATAATCTGCTGAAACTTTTTCCTTGAAGGCCTCGACGGCCTGGGCTTTAACTAAGCTGATGGTGCAGCCACCGAATCCTGCCCCCATCATCCTGGAGCCTAAAACTCCAGGAACAGACGAGGCTGATTCCACCAACCAATTTAATTCTGGAGAGCTGACCTCATATTCATCCCTCAATCCTAAATGGGATTCGGACATTCTCTTACCAAAAGAGACCAGATCATTCCTCAGCAGATCCTGGCAGGCTAGATTGACTCTCTCATTTTCTTTTACTACATAGGCACATCTTTTCCAGACGACTGGATCAAATTCTTTTTGATGTTCTCTCAACATATTGAGACTGACGTCTCGCAGACTTTTTATCAGAGGGTAATAATTCCTTAGAATGGCTACCCCTTCTTCACATTGCCTCCGCCGGACGTTATATTCAGAAGAAGCCAGTTCCCTCCTTACCAAGGTATCGCTGATTACCACCAGGACATCTTCCCACTCAAACGGATAATACTCAAATTCGAGTGAGCGGCAGTCAATTTTGAGGACTTTCTTAGGGCGGCCGTGGAGATTAGTAAACATATCCATAATTCCACATTTGACCCCGACAAACTCATTTTCCGCCTTTTGAGTCAGTTTCGTTAGCGTCAAAAGATCAAGATTGAGGTGGAAAAGATGGTTGAGGGCAAAAGCCACTCCTCCCTCGACCGCAGCGGAAGAAGACATACCTCCCCCAATAGGCACATTCCCACCGAAAGCTATTTCCACTCCTTGAATTCTGTAACCAGCTTTAAGAAATTGATCCAGAACTCCCTGCAGATAATCCGGCCACCGCTCGGCTGAATTATGAAGGTGATCCAGGTCAGTCTCAAACTCCTGATCAAAATCAAGAGAATAGAAAAGGCATCGCCGGTCTGAGCGCGGAGCTACGGCCATGACAATTATCCGGTCGGTAGCCCCGGGCAGGACAAAGCCCTCATTATAATCGGTGTGCTCTCCGATCAGGTTGATTCGCCCAGGTGAGGCAATTAAGAGAGGATTTGGTCCAAATCTTTTTTCGAAACTTTTTTTAACTCTTTCAATGAGCTGTTCCATGGCTACTCCTGTTAGTCTGAGCTGGCAAAAAAATAGAATTAAGAAATATCAGGTTATCAGAAATTTGTCAAAAATCTAAATGCCCCAATGACCTCATAACTAAGTAGCAGCAAAATGAATTTCCCGTGAGCGGCTAAATCAGGGCCTTTATCTTTTTGATTATTAAATGGCTACTTGTTTTTAAAAACGAACCGAATTTCAACCTCCTATCCAGCCAGATTTTTTTTATCTTATAGACAGCCTGAATAAAATCGAACTAACTAAAAACTACTACAGGGGAAGAAGATATCTAAGGCTAAGAACCTTTTCCGCTGGCTTACCATGGGGAGTATAGCCAGTATCCTTAGGTCCACCAATATCCGGATCGGGCAGCCATTGCCACCAGAACATTCCGGCTAAGTAGACCCGCCCGGCTACCATTCTTAAGGCAGCTTCATAACATTTGCGCTGGACTACCAGATCAACCGGTCCAGTTTTCTGCCAGTCCCAGGGGTTTTGAGCTCCACCCTGCACACTGCGAAAACCAATTTCTGTAATTAATACCGGTTTCCCCCATTTATCGGATAAGGCCTTGATTTTAAGCAGAAGACGGTTCCAGCCAAGGCAAAGCTCAGAAACTGACGGCTGCAGCTTGCTGCTAAGCGTAGGATAAAGATCCTGCCCGATAAAATCAAGGGCGTCCCAAAAGGTGATTGCTTCAGGATGGCTTTCCAGTTGATCATCGGCATAAACCAGCAGGCCAGGAAAAACCTCACGAACAGCCGCAATAAGCTGACGCCAATCTTCTACCCGGCTAACTGTCTTATCCAGCTCACAGCCAAGACAGAACTGTTCGACTCCATTGCTGGCCGCTAACAGGGCGGAGTGTAAAATAAATTCCCGGTAAGAATTAAACCATTGAGACCAGAGAGCTTCATCAAAATTCATTCCAATTTGCCCCCGCCAGTGATCGGGGTCATTGAGCAGGTCAACATGAGGCTTCAGCATTACTTTTAAACCAAGCTGATGGGCATAAGAAATGATATGGGTCAAAGAATCGTCACTCGGGGTATTGATGCCTTTATAATCGATATAAGTCGAGTTGATATTATCCTGATAGCCAGTAACTAAAAGACTTATCCAGCGAGCATTGGTTTTTCGAAGATTTTGCAATGATTGTTCGGCTGGCCACCCGAAATAGGCCTCCCGGGAATAGCCGGTAAATGATATACCTTTTTCAAAGGTTCGCGGAGCCCGGAGCTGGCTCCGGCTAATAAAAGAACTCCAGCCAAAAAAATAAATGAACGGTATCAGAAAAAAAATAAGGGTCCTCTTTGGTCGCATAACTTATTTTTTTAAATTATCATAATTCCGCCGCCCAGGTCAAAACTGCCGCTAAGAAAATAATTGACAATTAATTCCTTAGAGATTAATTTATTATCAGAATTAGATGGGTAAAGGAAGGCAGATGAAAATTAAATCTTTGTTTTTTTTGCCTCTTTTGCTAATTTTAATCAGTTGCGGGGTAAACTTTCTTCCCTCCCATGATTCCTGGTACGCCAAACACTATTTTATAATGCAGGACTTTGAAAGGGATACCTACAAAAAATTGACTGACGCCGGCCGTTTAGAATTTCAAAAAATTTTCTGGGAAGCCCGCCAGCCAATAGCCAAACAGCAATTTGACGCCAGAATATCTTACATTGAAAGAGTTTATAAAACAGAAAACCATACCCAGCCCTGGAATACCGATCGGGCGAGGGTGTATTTGCTCAATGGTCCTCCAGCTTCCATTGATTACCGTCAAAATACTGACTGGGTAACTACCATCCAGCAGGGCGCCGGGGTAAGTGGAAGCCAGGAGATTTCTGACCGTTCCAACGAAGATATCCAAGCGAATACGGCTGAAGTCTGGCTATATCCCTATGATAAATATTTTGTTTATTATGTTTTTACCTTTTCACCGCCCAATAGCTGGAAGCTCAATCCCTCTACTTATCAAAATAATAGATACTTACAACAACTGGAACAATTGAACAAGGATCTGACTTATGGAATAAAAGACGAAGAAGATTACAAAGCCAAGCTGGAAGCCTTACCGCACAAAAAATAAAAGGGAAAATACCACCTCGCCGAGTAAGCTATTAGAAGGTAAAAAGAAGCAGCGCTACGGGGATTCGAACCCCGGTTTGATGGCTGAGAACCACCCGTCCTAGGCCTCTAGACGATAGCGCCGCAAGGCAGAAAAATAGCAAAATATCATCAGACTGTCAATAAAAGTACCAAGAAAATAGTTATCTTCTGGCAAGCAGAAGTTTAGCCTGAATTTCGCCTCCATTCAGGCGATAAAGCATCGGAATCGGCCGGG
>PNJE01000149.1 GCA_002877915.1 Candidatus Aminicenantota bacterium | reverse complement strand
TTCCTCAGGCGAAATTCCAATGGCTGGACTCCCACTGCGCTGCCTCCATATACTCCCCTTATCCTGGATACCATGTCTTAACCTGAAAGAACCTACTTCTTGACAAAAAAGTCTCTTTCCCCTAATTTAGTCTTAAAGATTTCCAGGGCGGTTAGCTCAGAGGCAGAGTGTCGGTCTTACAAACCGGAGGTCACTGGTTCGAACCCAGTACCGCCCACCATTTTTCTTTCGTTACTCCAGACAATAGGTGATATTATTCAGGGATATTGCCGGACGCAAAAGGCAGGAAGACCGACTCAATTACCTGGCTATTCATAATAATTTAACCGGCCTTCCAAACCGGGTTCTTTTTAACGATCGTCTTAAAATAAGCCTCAAGCAGGCCAAGAGGAAGAAACTAAAAGCTGGAGTTATTATGCTGGGCCTGGATTTCTTTTAAAAAATTAATGATATCTACAGAGATAACTTTAGAGATAAAGTCCTGATAGAAACAGGGAAAAAGCTTGGCAGCCGGTAAGAAAAACTTACACAGTGGCCCGGTTTGGCGGCGATGAGTTTACTATCCTTCTGGGAGAAATAAATTCCTTAGATGGTGCCCAGCAAATTGTTCAAAGGATGGTCCAAGTCTTCAACCAGCCAATCCAGATCGAGGGGAAAAGCCTGACTGTTACCGCCATCTTAGGAGTGGCTATTCCCCGGACGATGCTGATGGACCTGAGGAGTTGTTAAAAAAGCCGACCTGGCTCTTTATTCGGCCAAAGATTCAGGTCAAAACAGATCCAAGTTCTTCATCAGGGATTTAAAAGCTATTTCCTGAAAATATGGCGGCTAAAAAAATTATTTACCGGTTTTTTATATAAAAAATTAAATTCGTACCTGAAAGCCTAAATTAAAATCCTGTCTCTTCACTCACCTTTAAAACTCATAAATTATCACCAAACTTCCAAGATAAAATATATTGCTTTAATAATTTCAAAATTATAAAATCAAATCAACGGGATGAAGGTAAGTGGGCCAAGCAAAGATTCTGGTGGTAGAAGATGAAAATCTGGTGGCCAGGGATCTGGTCAACATGGTCAGAACTCTTGGCTACGAGGTCACCGATATAGTTCAGACCGGTGAGGCTGTCCTTCCCAGCATCAGTCAAAATCCTCCTGATCTTGCTTTGATGGACATAGTCCTCAAGGGTAACCTGGATGGTATCGCCGTGGCTTCCGTACTGTGGGAAGAATATTCCATACCTGTAGTTTATATTACTTCTTTTGCTGATGATTTAACCTTTGAAAGAGCCAAGCTTACGGAGCCTTTTGGCTATTTGATCAAACCTTTCGAAGAAAGAGAACTGGAGTTGACCATTGAAACTGCCCTTTATAAAGCCAAGATGCAGCTTTTACTTAAAGAAAAAGAACAATGGCTTTCCACTATTCTAAAAAGCATCGGCGATGGGATAATAGTTACGGATTCGGAAGGCCGGGTTTCTTTCTTTAATCCAATTGCCCAGAAACTCATTGGCTGGTCTGAAAGCGAGGCTATCGCTCAACCACTGGAAAAAGTTTTTAAATCTAAAGGAATCTCCCCTCTCGAGGCCCATTCAAAATCACCTGAGTTACAGGAAATGATTTTATTTTCAAAGCACGGCCAGGAAATTCCGGTTGAGCTTATTATTACCCCTCTACCTGAAGCCAAGGGTCAGGAAGGAGGAAAGGTTATTGTTTTCCGTGATGTAACCGCCAGAAAAAAAGCGGAAAAAGAAATACAGGAAAGCTGGGCCAGGCTACACCGGACCCTGGAAGGGACTATTCAGGCTATCTCTACGACCATTGAAATGCGTGACCCCTATACCGCAGGTCATCAGCGCCGGGTAGCCAAATTGGCTGAAGCTATCGCCCGGGAACTTCAACTTTCGGCTTCTCAGGTAGAAGGAATAAAATTTGCGGCTGAAATTCATGATATCGGCAAGATTTACGTTCCAGCCGAAATACTCAGCAAACCAACTAAATTAACTGACCTGGAATATACAATCATCAAAACCCATCCTCAGGCCGGTTATGAAATCTTAAAGAATATCGAATTTCCCTGGCCGATTGCTCAGATAGTTCTCCAGCATCATGAAAGAATGAATGGATCAGGCTATCCTAATGGTTTAAAAGGGGATAAAATCCTGCTGGAAGCCAGGATTCTGGCGGTAGCTGATGTGGTCGAAGCCATGTCTTCCCATCGACCTTACCGGCCATCGTTCGGCCTTGATAAAGCACTTGATGAGATTAACTCCAACCAAGGAGTGCTTTATGACCCTGAGGTAGTGAAGGCCTGTTTAAAAATTATTTCTAATAATAAGTTTTCTTTTGACTAAGTTCCCCGGGATTGATTTTGCTTCGCCTGTTCTGCTATAGACAAATTTCGAAATTAAAGCCTTGGAGATATATTTTGGCCCAAGCTTAAACTTTTAAGTTAAGTTAATCCTAACTTGACATTCTATTCCAGGACCGAGAATTCTAATAACTAAGTTCCGTCTGACTAAAAGACTTGTTTTCAAAAAAAGTTGGCTCTGTTTTTTTAACTTTAGCAAACCTTGGTTTTTTTACAGAATAGAAACCATAGATTTGATTTTACCTCACTAATAAATCTGCTTCGGACAGAACCTGGCCACAATTTTAATCGCCTGAAAATAAAAAAACGCCCCCGACGGGATTCGAACCCGTGTTGCCGCCTTGAAAGGGCGATGTCCTAGGCCGGGCTAGACGACAGGGGCGTAAGTGAGCCGTGCTGGACTCGAACCAGCGACACCCGGCTTAAAAGGCCGGTGCTCTCCCTCTGAGCTAACGGCCCCTCTTTTCAGACCGCATGAAATGTTATTTATAGCGGAAAATTACAAAAAGTCAATAAACCTTTTATAAATTTTAAGTATCAGCTAATTAATCAGCTTACCGGTTCAAATTTAACAATCTTCCATTGCCCATTATATGGCCTACCAGCTTCATCTTTAAGCACATACCTCTTGAAAATAACATTATACTTCTTCAGGGCGCCAGATTTTGTCTTCACACTGATAACAACATTTTTTGAATGCACTTCTCCATTCATATCCCTAACTGTCGGTAGATTCTTTACTCCCAGAGAAAACAGGGTAATTTCTTCTTCTTTGGCCGCGGCTTCTTTTGCCTGGCTATAACTTGCCTGAAGGTCTCGGTGAGCATTATATTCTTCATCGTATTTAGCTTGAAGCTGTTCAACTTTTTTCTTCAAGGCTGCTCTGGCCCCAGCCGTTCTGGCATTATCCAGTTCATCTTTAGCCGCATCCAGAGCATCCTTAGCTTCTACCACCGGACCGACATGGTCTTCCATTTTCTTTTTAGCTTCAGCTTCCTTTTTGTTCAATTCCGGGAGAATTGCTGGTTCAACTTTTTCTGGGCTCACGCTGATAACTTGATAAGTCAGAGCTTCAATCGCCAGAGGTTCTACCGCCATAGCGGCCATAGTCTGATTATCATTCATAGCGACAGCATGGAAATATTTATCCAGCAACATTTTTTCAGGAGATGAAGAGCAAGCCGCATAAGCTAAGATCATTCCGAAAACAAGACCTAATAACCATAGGTTTTTATTTCTCATTTTTCCTCCTTCCTCAGGATTTAATTTCACCTCTATTATTTTTTAAATTCAGATTTTTTTCAAGTAAAAAAGCAAACTTAAATAATTCTGATTCACAAAACGCCTGTCCAAGCAATTGAACTCCCAGGGGTAAGCCGTCAGCCGTAAAACCAGAAGGCAGGGAAATTCCTGGAATCCCGGCCAAGCTGGCAGCCACAGTGAAGTAATCCTGAAGGTACATAGAAAGTGGGTCCTGCTTTTCTCCTATCTTAAAAGCAGGTTCCGGAGTGGTCGGGGATAGAATAAAATCAACCCGCTTAAAAGCGGCCTCAAATTCTTTAATGATAGCCTGGCGGGCCTGAGCCGCCTTAGCATAGTAGGCCTCATAATATCCAGAACTTAAAGTAAAGGTTCCTAAAAGTATTCTTCTTTTAACTTCGCTGCCGAACCCCTGGGTCCTGGTTTTAACATACATTTCTGAAAGTTCGCGGCTCTGAGCCCTGAACCCATAGCGCACTCCATCATACCGGGCTAAATTCGAGCTGGCTTCAGCCGGAGCAATAATATAGTAGCACGGCAGGGCATAATCCCAGGAAGGAAATGTCATTTCCTGAAGCTTTAATCCTATCCCTTCCAATAATTTTATGACCTCTTGATAATTTCTGATGATTTCCGGGCTTGCTCCCTTTAAAGAGGATTCTTTCAGGACGCCCACTCTTATTTCTGATTTGAGCTCGTCTAAGGCCGAAAGATAGCCTGGCACAGGAACCGGCGAGGAAGTCGAATCCCTTGAGTCAAAACCGGCGATAACCTCGGTCAGCAAGGCACAATCTTTAACCGAACGAGTCAGAGGCCCTATCTGATCAAGAGAAGAAGCAAAAGCTACTAACCCATACCTTGAAACTCGACCATAAGTTGGTTTCAAACCGACCAGGCCACAAAAAGCCGCCGGTTGACGTACCGAACCGCC
>PNJE01000075.1 GCA_002877915.1 Candidatus Aminicenantota bacterium | reverse complement strand
CCAAAGCCTCTTCGCGGCTATAAGATTACAGGCGCCGGTTGGGAGCGAAGAGGGACTTTCGGTCAGCGCCCGGTTAGACAAAGCAGGAAGCGGGGAAATAAAAAGCTGGCTTCCTTTAATCCGATACAAGATTAGAGACGAAGAGTTGCTTAAACTTTTGCTCGAACTTAAAACCGGTGCGCTTTCGCCCGGAAAATATAGGATAACTTTTATATTTTCTGGCCCGAAGATTTCTGGAGAAATCAAAACAGAATCAGTTTTTGAAGTACGCTAATCAATTTTCCGAGGCTGGCTCAACCCTCAATTGGATAACCAACGCTCTGGGCAAAAAGGACCTTTTGCTCTGGACAGAGGTGGAATTCCGCAGGGGTGTGTTCGCGGTCGCAATTGTGAAACCACGATGAAGAAAAGAATTTTTCGGAGAAAGCCCTTCCGGTGGCCTTCCATAGAACGACCGCCGGAACTGTGACCATGGCATTTTTAATAAAATTTCTTCTCCTCAAATTTTCCCTCCTTGTTTTTTTATCTTTTTTATTATCTTATAATCTCAAAGCAATTACAAAATAGGGAAATGGACAATGGATCCAAAAATCTCAGGATTAAATCAATCAGAAGTTCAAAAGCGGCGGGAGCAATTTGGACGCAATGAAATTACCGGCCAAAAGACCAATTTGGTTTTGGATTTTTTGAAACGGCTGACCGGGCTCTCGGCGGTGGTTATCGAAGCCTCGCTTATCATAATGATTTTTATAAAGCATTATCTGGAAGCCGCAGTGATGGCCTTTTTGTTGCTTTTTAATGCCGCCATGGGTTTTTTCCAGGAATTCAGGGCTTCTCGGGCGTTAGAGCTTCTGATGAAAAGAATAACGGTTACGGTTAAAGTTTTAAGGGAAAATGCCTGGCAGCAGCTCTCCTCAGTGGAACTTGTCCCCGATGACCTGATTAAAGTAGTGGCTGGTGATATTGTCCCAGCTGATGCCTTGATACTCGAGGGTGGAGTTTCAGTGGATGAATCTCCTTTGACCGGAGAATCAATTCCGGCCGAAAAAAAAGAAAATGAAAAAATATATTCTGGAAGCCTGATAACCCGTGGTCAGGCCATCTGCCAGGTAGTGGCCACTGGTCCGCGGACTTATTATGGCCGGACAGCAGAATTAATTGAAAAAGCCCGGCCGCGATTGATTATTGAAAAGATTACCATGAGTGTTACCAGAGGTCTGCTCCTGGTAGATTCTTTTTTCATTGTGGCTGTTTTGATTAAGTTTGATTTAGAGCGCCTGCCTTTCCAATCTGCTCTGCCAGTTATTCTGACTCTGCTTATTGCTTCCATCCCCGTCGCCCTGCCGGCTATGACAATTCTCTCGCTTTCCTTAGGCAGCCTGGAACTCGCCCGCAAAGGAGTCCTGGTTAGAAAGTTAGATGGAATAGAGAATAGCGCCATGATGGATATTCTTTGCCTGGACAAAACCGGGACCATCACTGAGAACCGGATTAAGATAAGTGAGGTAATTTGCTTAGCCGATGGTTATACCGAGAAGCAAGTCGTCGCTTTAGCCCGGGCGGCTTCTGACCAGGTAACTCTTGACCCCATAGATTCAGCCATCTTGGAATATGGCAAACAGTTAGGGGCTGAAAACATCAATATTCTTAATTTCAAGCCGTTTGATCCAGAAACGAAGTTGGCAGGGGCTGAAATTGAATATCAGGGGCAAAGAATAGAAGTAATAAAAGGGGCTCCGCAGGTGGTGCTGGCCCAGTTGCCTTCTTCGGCTAAGAAAAGCGAGATTGAAAGCCAATTATCGCGATTAGCTTCATCTGGCCAAAGAACCTTAATTGTGGCCATCAAAAAAGAAGACCGGAGCTTGGAGGCAATTGGGCTTCTGAGTTTTTTTGATTACCCACGAAAAGATTCCAAAGATTTCATCGCCCGAATCAAGAACCTCGGAATCTCGGTAAAAATGATTACCGGTGACAATCAATTGATTGCTAAAGAGGTTGCCGCCGCGGTCGGGCTCGGAGAAAAGGTGGCTGTCTGGAAAAATGATCGGGAGCCGACCTCAGCAGTTCCAGAAGAACTTGAAGTTTTTGCCGAGGTCCTTCCGGAGGATAAGTTCAGCCTGGTCAATTTTTATCAGTCGAAAGGGCATACTGTCGGGATGACCGGAGATGGAGTTAATGATGCCCCAGCCCTGAGAAAGGCTGACCTGGGAATTGCCGTTAGTAACTCCTTGGACATAGCCAAAGAAGCAGCCAAGGTAATTCTCACCAGCCCCGGGCTTTCTAACATTGTCGACCTG
Source organism: Candidatus Aminicenantota bacterium (assembly GCA_002877915.1). Classification (GTDB taxonomy): domain Bacteria; phylum Acidobacteriota; class Aminicenantia; order Aminicenantales; family Saccharicenantaceae; genus Saccharicenans. Next base: position 58,495 of record PNJE01000075.1, on the reverse strand, counting down.
ATACAAACCGGACGAAAGATATACCGGAGGATAATTCTCTGGATTATCAATAAAGTGGTCAAGACCTTTCAGATTGTCTTTTTTGTCTCTGCCGCTACCTTGATTCTTGGGAAGCCGGTTATCACCCCAGTAGCCATGATTTTAATGCTTTTCCTGTTTGATTTCGTCACTATTTCCATAGCCACCGATAATCTGGAAGGAGGTGAGCGGCCAGAAAAGTGGAGTCTGGAAAAATTAATTACCGTGGCCTTAATTTTCGGTTGCCTGAAAATCCTGGAACTTTTCCTGGCGATGTACTTAATAATAAAATTCTGGCCTCTCAGATTTGAACAGGTTCAATCGCTAATGTTTTATCTTTTGCTGGTTTCAGGAATACTTAATATCCTGAATTTCAGGGAAAGAAAAATGTTTTTCCATTCACTTCCGAGCTGGCCGTTGATGATTTTTATCGTAGCGGACTTGATTATAGCTACCGTTGTGGTGGCTGGGGGAATATTCGTCGTTAGGGTCCCCCTTTCTTATGTTTTCCTGGTTCTGGCTTATGCTTTGGTGGTAACCCTCTTTTTTACCGATCTAATCAAGATTCTTCTTTATAAATGGAAAGGCGGGAAAGCTTTCAACTTTTAATTTTATGAACTGGTTTAAGATTGGCCGAAGCTAAAAAGTCCTGACTGCTTTTTGGTCTTATCTCAGTCTTATTAAAATTAAAAAGGGGCTTGAAAATAGATTCATAAGTCGAACTTTGGGTCCTCGGAACTTTCTCCGAGCTTCTGGATAAGGATTCCTGATAGTGTTTTTTTAATCGATTTGTTTTTCTGAGCGCCAGAGTAAAAGTCCGTTGTTCTCATTGATGCTCTGACATTTTTAATAATAGAGAACGGCGGAAGCGGTAATAGGGAATGAGCAGTAGGATGACGATGAAAAGCGAAAAGAGATAGGGCTTATTAACTGCCGGGCTAAGGCCGTGAGCCAGCCAGATGAGGCCACGTTGGAGGTGAATAAATATCAGGTTGATGAAAATCATATTCAGCAGCACATTTTCCATTTTCAGGTTTCGAAGTCCTTTGGCTAACTCAGAAGAAATTTCTATTGGTTCGTTTCTAATATTCTGGCCAGCGATGATTTGCTCTAATTTTTCCGGCTGTTCAATTTTTGGGGTGATTATTTTATCTTCATCGTTCGAGGGGAATTCTTTTTCTTTTTTTATTTTTGGCGAAAAGAATTCTGGCCTTTTTATCCAGACCTGGCTAACTAACCAGAAAGTTAAGATGAATATTGTCTGGAAAAGTGGATATAGAAAAAACCAGCCAGTTTTCGGAAGCTTAACCAGGCTGCTTCCGGCCAGATTAAGCCAGTAAGGGATTCTGGCTGGAAGCCGGGGATAAGCATAGGCCACCATTATCCAGCCTGCTGCTATCAGGAGGCCATTAAACAACCATAGCAGAAAAATTGATAAACTATTTTTTCTAATGGCTAACACCTTTCGAAAGAATCATCAGGTTATAAAAATAAAAACCCAGACATTAATACGATAACCCATTTTTATTTTATATTCTATTTTATAGAACTGCCAGCGATAATCTTAATAGCCAGGCAGTCATAAACTACCCGTCCCCGCTGGTAGGAAGTAACGCTGCGGCGCATTATCCGCCAGCCACCGTTTTGATATACGCCCTCGGCTTCCAGCTTTTCTACCAAGTCAGGCAAGGATTCTAACTGGTCAGCCAACGCCGGATTCTGAGAAAGAACTACCGGTTTTAAGCCCGGCCCAGCCACCACAGTAATTGGCTCAACCAGCAGATTGGTCAGTTCGGGCAGGGGAAACGTAGGAGCGGCTGCTTTTGTCTGGAGACTAATCATTCTGGCTCGGGCATCCGGGCCAGCGGCCATCTTGGTGGTTTCAATCATTTCCAAAAGATAAAGACGGACATCGTCAAGATTCTTCGCCTGGTGAATTTTTTCTACGTCCTTATAGAGGCTAAGAGCTTTGGCTAAAATTGATATTTCTCTAAGGTAATGGCTCCGCTGGTTATCAGGAACAACATGCATTACGATGATAGAAACAGGCTGATTATCGGGAGCTCCGTAATCAATTCCGACCGGGCTCCAGCCAATGACACACATTAAGTCTTCTTCATAAGGAACCCGGGCATGGGGGCAGGCCCAGCCTTTGCCCAGGCCGGTATTGGCGGCTTCTTCTCTTTTCAGGACCAATCCGACCACATCAGTCCCGGCTGGAGTCTCTGGAAAAGCTTCAATTACGTGGGCCAGGAATTGGAGGGCGTGGGTTTTATCATTTTCCGGCAGTTCGAAAAGGCGTCCTTCCTGCAAAGCATCGAGCAAAGTATCCATCAGTCACCTCCAAAATGTTTATAAAACCAGGTTTTAACCAGGTGGGCCAGAATAGAATAGCTCAAAAGAAAACCGGCAATCCAGACCCAGTAAATCGCCGGCAAGGGCACCATTCCAAGCGAACTGGCAAAGGGGGAGTAGGGTAACCAGGCTCCAATGCTCATAATAATCAGGGTAGTCATCAGCAGGTGAGAAGAGGGCCGGCTCTGGATAAACGGTATTCTTTTTGTTCTGATTATATGGACAATCATCGTCTGGGTTAACAGTGATTCAACAAACCAGCCAGTCTGGAAAAGCCTGACCAAGAATTCTTTCTGGCTGGCGGCAATTGCCGGGTTGACATAAGCCCGACAGTGAAAAAAGAACCACATCAAGCCAAAAGTGGCATAATCAAAGATTGAGCTTACCGGGCCGATAAGCACCATAAAATTCTTGATACTGGTGATGTCCCATCGCCTGGGTTTGGCGATGAGTTCTTCATCCACCCGGTCGGTTGGAATTCCAGTCTGGGAAAAATCATAAAGAAGATTATTGGTTAAAATTTGAATCGGTCTCATCGGCAGAAAAGGAAGCAGGTAGCTGGCCCCAACGACGCTGAACATATTGCCAAAATTGGAGCTGGCGGCCATCTGAATATATTTAATAATGTTAGCAAAAACCCGGCGCCCCTCGATAATCCCTTCTTCCAGAACTAACAGACTTTTTACTAAAAGGATTATATCGGCCGACTCCTTAGCCACATCTACCGCTGAGTCAACCGAAATGCCGACATCAGCCGCCTTAAGAGCGGGAGCATCATTAATGCCATCGCCCAGGAAGCCAACCACGTGGCCATTCTGGCGCATCGCCTCGACAATTTCCTCCTTTTGAGCTGGACTCAGCTTGACAAAGACATTATTGCTTTCGACTGCTTTTAGAAAATTATCCCCTGTTAGCTTAGCCAGATCTGAGCCGCTGATCATTCCATCTATTTCAATTCCAACCTCATGGCAAATTTTTTCGGTTACCAGGCCATTATCACCGGTCAAGACTTTTACTTTTACTCCGGCCTTTTTAAGCAGCTTGACCGCTTCTGAGGCGGAGCTTTTTGGCGGATCAAAGAAAGCAATGTAGCCAAGAAGGATAAGCTGGCTTTCGTCCTGAACACTGAAAACAGTTTTCGTCCGCGGAAATTCCCGGTAGGCGATGCCCAGCACCCGGAAACCATTCCGATTGAGCTGTTCCACTTCCTCAAAAAGATCAGCTCGAATCATATCTATAAGTGGATAAACTTCATCACCGATCTGATAGCTGGTGCAGCAAGAATAAATTTCTTCCACCGCCCCCTTGCAGATAAGCACGTGGTTTCCTTCATAGTCTACTACTACCGACATTCGCCGCCGCTGAAAATCGAAAGGTAGTTCATCCACCAGCCGGCAATTCTGTTCTACCTCCAGCTCCTCATACTCCAGAATAGCTCGGTCGATAAGGTTTCTAAGCCCTGTCTGGAAGTAGCTATTAAGATAAGCGTAATTCAGCACATCCTCGCTGGGATTCCCGAGAATATCAACATGCTTTTCTAATACCACTCGATCCTGGGTCAAGGTCCCGGTTTTATCTGTGCATAAAACATTAATTGCCCCAAAATTCTGAATAGCTGGAAGCCTTTTAACAATGACCTTTTTCTTAGCCATCGAAAGGGCTCCCTTAGCCAGATTAACGGTAATAATCATGGGAAGCATTTCTGGCGTTAAGCCAACAGCAATCGAGATGCCAAAAAGCAGAGCTTCCAACCAGTTGCCCTTAGTCAAGCCAACGATCATGAAGACAGCCAGAACCATTATCACCATAAAGCGAATCATCAACCAGGTAAATTTGCGCACTCCTCGATCGAAGCTGGTTTCGGGCGGCTCTTCGGTCAGCCTTTCTGAAATAGCGCCGAATAGAGTTTTTTGACCGGTATTAATGACCAGCCCGCGGGCAGTACCACTGGTAACAAAGGTTCCCAGAAAGCAGGCGTTGGGCAATTCTATAGCTGATGGTGTAGGAGCTGTCGGGCCAGAAGCGGTTTTTTCCACCGGCATTGATTCACCGGTTAAAGATGATTCGCTAACAAAGAAATCTTTGGCCGAAATTAAGCGAAGGTCAGCTGGAACTATCGAGCCAGCATGAAGAACAACTATATCGCCCGGGACTACTTCTGAAATTTTTACTTCTGTCTCAAGGCCACCTCTTATCACTAACGTTCGAGACTGGACTCTTTTTCCCAGGGATTCGACTGCCAAGTAAGAGCGCCTATCAAGAACATAGGAAAGCCCGACACTTAAAATAACCATCGCCGAGACAATAAGGCTTGATTTTATTTCGCCAATCAGGGCTGAAATAAAGGCGATGGCTAAAAGCTGAATGACCAGCGGGCTCTTCAGCCGGCGGAGCATATCAGCCCAGAAACTTAAGTGTTTTTTCTGGGAAAGCTCATTGGGGCCATATTCATCCAGGCGGTGTTCGACTTCCTCTGGAGTCAACCCTTTGGCTGAAGTTTCCAGCTGGGAGAAAGCCTGTTCCAGCGGAATGGTGCAAAGCTCTATCAGACGTTGCTCGGGCTCACTAAATTTAAGGAGATCAGTTCTAAGGGTATTCTGGTTCTTGGCTTCCCGCCCTGGAAATCTTAACTTCTTCTGAATTTTATTGGTCTCCAACAGCCACCTCCGCACAAGCCAGGCTTCCAATATCTTTCTGGCTGGAGGTGACTGCCCCCAAAATCAAAAACAGCTGGGACAGCTCGGCCCCCAGCCGGCAGGTTCTAATCCTGAACCCGGATGAGTCTGGCTACTATAACTTCCATCCGAATCACTCATTTTTTTACTGCCTCCCGGAGAAAAACTCCAGTTGCGATCAACAGTAATGCTTTTCTGAATTAAGTTATATTTATAACTTAATTCTGTCAAGACTTCTAAGGAAGAAAAATAAAAAAATTGTTTTGGCTATCTTAAATCTGGCTTATTTGACTTTAAAGGGTAACAATTGTTATTTTAAAAAAAGAAATAAAATAATTTTAGAGGCTGAAAAATTGAAAAAGGGGAATAGAGATGAAATCTAAGCCTGGCCGAAGCTTTTTCATTTTTATCTTATTTTTGGGAACCCTAATCTCAGTTGGTGGCTTCCTTCCACTCTTGCCGCTTCAAGGCAATTTTTCGGGGCCAGGTTTAAACCAATTTGAATTGGGAAAAATCCAGTCGATAGAGTTTCTCCAGAAAAATGTAATAACCTGGCCGCTTTATTTTATTCCGAATCTTGGCCAGCTAAATGGACCAGTGGACTTTTATCTTCAGGGGCGCGATAAGAATATTTATTTCAATAGAGAAGGACTGATTATTGCCCTGAATCACATTAGAAAAACCGAGTCTATAGAATCCAATAATACCCTTTGGGCTACCAGATTGACAATGGCTGAAGCCCCTGCAGTTAAGCTTATAAAGAGTAAAGAAAAAGCAAATATAAATAGAGCCGGTTGGAAAAATATTTATAATTATCAATCGGCCGATGACTGGAATCGCTGGGTGGTCAAGCTGTCCCTTGTGGGAGCTAATCCTGAGGTCACGCCCATTGGGCTGGAGAAAGCCCAAGCGAAGATTTCCTATTTCCGTGGTTCTCCAGATCACTGGTTGGTCGGAATTCCTACTTATTCCAAAATTTCTTATCCTCGCCTGTGGCCTGGAATTAACCTGAATTTAGCCGGAGATCAAAATTCTCTTAAATCTGAATTTTTTATTGAACCAGGAGCCGATCTTTCCTGCCTTCGTTTAAAATATGAAGGAATTTCAGGAATTTATTTAAATGCAGAGGGGCAGCTTGAAATTCAAACTCCTGCTGGCAATTTCGTGGATGACCGGCCGTTTGCCTATCAGATTAAAAATGGGCAAAAAATTTATATTCCGGTGAGCTATAAAATACTGGAGCAAAAAAGGGAGCCGTCGGGCTGGCTTTCGGTCACTTATACTTTTAAGTTCGGAGCTTATGATCCAGAGCGGCCGTTATACCTTGATCCGGCCATTTTGATTTATAGCGGCTATCTCGGCGGTTCATCCAATGACCGAGGGCTGGCGGTGGCTATTGATAGTGCTGGGAATGCTTATCTCACTGGCTGGACGGCTTCTTATGACTTTCCAGTATCTGTTGGTCCTGACCCAACTTTTAATGGTCCAGCTTTGGGAACAGATGCTTTTGTGGCCAAGATTAATCCTTCAGGCACAGGTCTTATTTATTGCGGGTATCTTGGCGGAAGTTTTGATGATTCTGGCAATAGTATTTCCGTTGATAGTTCGGGTAATGCTTATGTCTGTGGGTTTACCAAATCGCCGGACTTTCCAGTGGTGGTTGGACCATTCACTAACGCTAATGGAAATATCACTCAATATGGCAATGGCTTCATCACCAAAATTAATGCTGATGGCACCGCCTTGATATACAGTGGGTATCTGGGCGGGAGCTTAGCAGATCAGGCTAACGGGGTGGCGGTTGATAGCTCTGGTCGAGCCTATGTCTGTGGCACGACCGAATCTTCTGATTTCCCTACCAAAACGGGTCCTTTTCTTCGATCTGGCGGTCTTAAAGATGCCTTTGTCTTAAGAATAGCTGCTTCTGGTTCCCAAGTGGATTGGAGCGGATTTATCGGTGGAACGAGGGATGATATTGGAAGTTCTATCGCCGTGGATTCGGCTGGGAATGCTTATGTAACCGGGTATACTGCCTCTACACCGGCCAACCAATTTCCAGTTAAGAATGGCCCCAAGCTGACTCAATCTGGTGGGTTGGATGCTTTTGTGGCTAAGGTTGATACTTCTGGGGCTTCTTTGTTGTATTGCGGTTATATAGGTGGGAGTTCGGACGATTATGGTTCAAGTATTGCAGTTGATAGCTCAGGAAATGCCTATATAACTGGGGCTACTCTTTCGGCGACTAATTTCCCGGCTACTGTTGGACCGGATGTCAGTTATAATGGTGGCTCCGATGCCTTTGTAGCTAAAATCAATCCAACCAGTACGGCCCTGCTTTTCTGCGGCTATGTTGGTGGTTCGGCGGATGATTTTGGGACTTCGATAGCGGTTGATGCTGCCGGTCTCGTTTATCTGGTGGGGGCAACCGAGTCGGCTAATTTTCCGGTAACTGGCGGCCCTTTTCTGACTTATCATGGGAATCGCGATGCCTTTGTCTGTGTCCTGCGGGCCGATGGGCAGGGGTATTATTATTCAAGTTTTCTGGGTGGCTCCGATTTGGAGGAAGCCAACGGAGTGGCTGCTGACGGCGCTGGCAATATTTATGTGGCTGGTTTTACCCGTTCGGCTGATTTTCCAACTTTAAATGGTCCTTTTCTAAATCCTGGCGGTGGAATTGGTTATCTGATTGAGGATGCCTTTATTACCAGAATCTATGGAAAGCTTCCCCCGCTGGCTCCACAAAATTTACGTCTGGTAAATGTTACTGATACTGAAGCCAATCTGGCCTGGGATGATAAATCAAATAACGAGGATGGTTTTAAAATTGAAAGAAAAACCGGAGTGCCAGGAAGCTGGAATCAGATAGCCTTGGTTGGGGCCAATATTACCGCCTATAAAAATACGGGTCTGACCGAAGCCACTACTTATTATTACCGGGTAAGAGCTTATAACGATATCGGTGATTCCCTTTATTCTAATGAATTGAGTGTCTTGACCAGGCCAGCTGCCCCCAGCAATTTGGTGGCTAAGGTCATAAATGAACGCCAGATTGATTTGACCTGGAATGACAATTCCAGTGGAGAAACCGGCTTCCGGATAGAAAGAAAAATTGGAAGTGGGAACTGGACTACTCTGACGACCCTGGCCGCTAATGTAACTTCTTACTCTGATACCAGCGTGATTGAAACCACGACCTACAGCTACCGAGTGTTTGCTTTTAGCGGCAGCGGTGATTCGGCTTCTTCCAATGAAGTTACTGTAACCACTCCTGCTCTGACGATTCCTTTGGCCCCGAGTAATCTTCAGGCCCAAGCTGTTTCCGCCAGCCAGGTAAGCCTGAGCTGGACTGATAATTCCTATAACGAAGATGGATTTAAGATTGAGAGGAAAACCGGAGCAGGCGGAACCTGGAACCAGGCAGCTACTGTTGGGGCTAATGTCACTCGCTATCTTGATGGGAGTGTTACTGAGTTGACGAACTATTATTATCGGGTTAGAGCTTATAATCAAGCTGGTGATTCTGATTATTCTAACGAAGCTTCAGTTACCACTCCCGAAAATAAGCCCAAGTTGCGGGTGCCAATAGCCGGCATTTCTTTTGGAAATGTCAATGTCTGCAGCCAGGCTGATGGCGCAACGATTGTATATAATGATGGCGGAGGCGATTTAACCGTCAGTTCAATTTCCCGGGCTTCAGGTTCCAGTGATTTTATCTACATTGGGCCAGCGTTTCCTTTTACCGTGCCGGCTTTTAGCTCAAAAATTATAACCATCAGATTTGCCCCTTCTAACGTCGGAGCAGTCGAAGCTACTTTTAACCTTCTCAGTAACGATGCTGATAATCCCACGGCTTCTTTCAATGTTTCAGGGACCGGTTTTATTCCGGTAATTACTATTTCCCTGGAAGTAGAGCGCCGCACGGAGAAAGCCTGGATTATTAGCCGGGATTATGGTCGGCTGACTATTGTCGTAAATAAGGAAGCTCCCTTTACCGTTGCTAAGTATAGGTTGTGGCGAAAAGCCAATGGTGGAACTGATGAATTGAGGAAAGAATTTACTGAGGCTGATTTCAGTTATGGTCGCTTGGTTTACATTGATAAATATTTAGACAAGGGCCAAACCTATACCTACCGGGTTGAGGCTCTTGATTGTTATAATCGGGTGATCGCTACTTCCGGCACCCAGGGTCCTTTCTTCCCGCTGACCAGGGAAAGGGGCCGACCGGGGAAGATAGTCAAATGAAAATTATCTAGCCATGAGTCGGTTTTTAATTTACTTAAAATTCCTAACATTTCTTAGTCTGAGTTTTAATTTTATTTTCTATAATTCGCCAGCGCTTTTATGCCAGGAAAACCCTGGCCAGTCGACAGAAATCAGCTTGAGGGAAGTTAATCTTCAGCTGATAGGTGATGAAGAGTTTGCGGCCATTCCCGATGGTCGACAGAAGGTAGAAAAAGCTTTATCAGAGGTTTCTGCGGAGTTTGAGGAGCTTTTCGGCCTGAGGTTCAACCTGCTGGGTTGGTCCAGTTTTTATTCTGAAAATAATTTAAAAAAGGTTGAGGCTCTGGCCGATAGCCTGGGGTCTTTTCAGCGAAACAAAAAAGCAGATATTTTGTTAGCTGTTACCGGCCAGAAAGGAATTGATCAGGAATATTCGGGGATTTCTGTTTTTAAAGCGGCAGTTGTAATTATAATTTATACGCCAGAGCAGGAAAAATTGAAACGCCTGCTGGCTCACGAGTTAGGGCACGCCTTTGGGGGAGTTCATGTTCCGATGGAAGATTCCGTGATGAGCTGCCACGGCAGTGGCAATCGGTTTGATTCGGATAACCAGGCCATTATCAGGCTCGGCCGGAACCGCCGGTTCGAGCGATATAAATTTCCCTGGCCAGTAGAAATTCAATCTTCAATCGAAGAATATTACTTGAAAATAAGGGAAAAAATACTTCGCCTGGTTAGACCGACCCAGTTTTTTAATGAGGCCAACCGGCCTCATCCTTCTGGATTGGATTCAGTCGATTTGAATCCTTATCGCTGTCTCAGCGATTGTTTTTTAATGCTTTCTCAAATTGAGCTAGAAAAGAAGAATTATCAGCCGGCCGTTAAGTTTTGCGAAGAAGCCTTGAAAATAAATCCGGATGACTTTGAAGCCTTAAACCTTAAAGCTATCGCCTTAAGAAGGTCGGGTGAGGTTGATAAGTCGGTGGCTATTTATCAGTTTATTCTAAAAAACGATTACCAGCCATCAGTTGTCCTTTTTAACTTAGGAATAGCCTATAGTAAATTAAACCAGCTGCAGGAAGCGGAGAAGGCTTATCAAGAAGCCTTACGTCGGAGTCCAGTGATGGTAGAAGCCCATAATAACCTGGGCGAAATTTATCTGCGGGAGGGCCGGCTTGAGGAAGCCGAAAGAGAATTCCAGAAGGCCGTAGAATTGGCACCGGAGTTTGCCTTGAGTTATTCTAACCTGGCTGATTTATACCTGCGTTTAAAGCAACTGAAGAAAGCACAATACTATGTAGAAAGGGCGATTAAAATAGATCCGGAGTTAGCTTCAGCTCATAATATTCTGGGTAATCTCCGGCGGCAGGAGGGCAGGGTGGAAGAGGCTCAGCAAGAATATCAAAAGGCCTTAGATTTAGATCCCACTTATGAAAAGGCCTGGTATAACCTGGGAGTGGCGGCTTCGGATTTAGGACAATGGGAACGGGCGAAGGAATTCTTTTGGAAATCTATAAAATTGCAGCCGAATTTTGCTGAGGGCTATGCCGGCCTTGGTCTTTATTATCTTCAAGTGGGAGATTGGGATAAAGCCATCGGCTATTTGAAACAGGCCCGAGAACTTGGTTATCGGAATCCAGCTCTCAATGTCAATTTGAGTTATGCCTATATGAATAAAAAGGATTGGAAAGAAGCAGAGGAAGAAGCCAGAAGGGCGATTAGTGAACAACCAGACCTGGCTTTGGCTTATAACAATCTGGGGATTGCTTTAGCCCAGCAAAACAGGCTGGAAGAGTCCCGGGCTGTTCTGGAAAAGTCCCTGAAATTAAAGGCAGAGGACCGGGACGCCTTGATGAATCTGGCAACAGTGGAATTATCGCTCAACAATGAAGAGCGGGCTTTGGAGCTCTTTTTGAAAGCGGTCTCTTTGAATCCAAATGATCGGCGAAATGGACTTTTGTACAATAATATTGCTGTAATTTATTTTCATCAGAAAAAATATAATTTAAGCTGGGAATTCTGCCAAAAAGCTATTCAAGCTGGGTTTAAAGTTGAGGAGAGTTTTATTTCAGAATTAGAAAAGAAAATTAAAAAGGACGATAAAAAAAATTAACTGGATAAAGCTCCAATAATCTTTTATTGAATAAATCCCAAAGGCGTAGGTTCTTTTTTAAAAAACAGTTAGCTTAAGCCAAAAACCTGTTTGGATTTAAGAGAAAAAATTTCTTGCCAGAAAACCGAATAGAGTAATACAATGAAAATCATCAAGAAAAAGGAAGAAGAATATGAAAACTATAGCCAAGAGAGGGCTTAGTTGGTTCTGGCCAGTAATTTTTTTAATTTTAATTATAAGCTTTTCAGGCCTGCCTCTAATGGCTTCGAGTGAAGAAGCCCGGGTGCTCCGTTTTCCAGCCATTTATAAAGATACGGTTGTCTTTTCTTATGGCGGAGACTTGTATACTGTTCCAGCCTCTGGCGGGGTGGCTCGAAAATTAACTTCTCACCCTGGCTATGAAGCTTTTGCTCGTTTTTCTCCTGATGGAAAATATTTAGCCTTTACAGCCGAATACGATGGCAACCGCGAGGTTTATCTTATGCCAGCCGAAGGGGGAGTGCCGGTTCGCCTGACTTATACCCCTGTTTTAACTCGCGATGATATATCTGACCGGATGGGGCCAAACAATATTGTCATGGGCTGGACTCCTGATGGCCGGAATATTATTTTCCGTTCCCGGATGGCCGAGTGGAATGACTTCAATGGACATCTTTATTTGGTTCCAAAAGAAGGGGGAACTCCTGAAGAATTGCCCTTACCCCGGGGAGGATTCTGTTCCTATTCTCCCGATGGCTCTAAGCTGGCCTTCAATCGCATCTTCCGGGAATTTCGCACCTGGAAAAGATATCGTGGGGGGATGGTTGATGATATCTGGATATATGATTTTAAGACCAAGAAAACAGAAAATATAACCAATAATCCAGCTTCAGACATTATCCCGATGTGGAGCGGCGATCGAATTTACTTTTTGTCTGATCGGGACGAAAACAAGCGCTTCAATATTTATGTCTATGATCTGAAGACCAAGGAAACCAGGAAGGTAACTGATTTTAAAGATTATGATATCAAGTTTCCTTCTCTTGGACCTGAGGCCATTATTTTCGAAAACGGCGGCTATCTTTATAAGCTGGATTTAGCCACAGAAAAAGTAAATAAAATTCCAGTTTATATAGCCGATGATCAAATCGGTTCCCGCACCGAGCTGGTCAAGGTTTCAGAGATGATCGCTGGTGCCGATCTGGCTCCCGGGCTCTTTTTGAAGCCCGGGGAGAAATTTTTACTGTTCCGGCCAAAAACGGCAATACCCGCAATCTTACCAATACTTCCGGAGTTCATGAGCGCGAACCTGCTTGGTCCCCTGACGGCCGGTGGATTGCCTTCATTTCTGATAAAAGTGGCCGAGATGAAATTTATCTCCTGCCCCAGGATGGCTCCGCTCCACCGACCCAGCTGACCTCTAATTCAGATACCTACTTATATTCCCTCAGCTGGTCACCCGATAGCAAAAAAATCCTTTGGTCAGACCGGCTGTTCCGCCTCCGTTATTTTGATCTCGATAAAAAGCAAGTGGTGGAGGTGGCTAAGGGAAAAGTCTGGGAAATTCACGATTATGCCTGGTCTCCTGATTCCAACTGGATTGCCTATTCCCAGCAGGAAATAAACTATGTAGATAAAATTTACCTTTATAACTTGACCACTGGAAAGACGATCGAGGCGACCGATTATTGGTATTCTTCCTATTCACCCTGCTTTAGCTCAGATGGGCAGTACCTGTTCTTTGTTTCTGATCGCGATTTTAATCCGGTTTATAGCCGAACCGAGTTTGACCATGCTTATCTTTCAATGTCCAGGATTTACCTGGTAACCTTAAATGCCGGAGTCAAATCGCCTTTCGAACCAAAAAGCGATGAGGTGAAAATTGCCCCGGCGGTTGAGCCAATCAAAGCAGGAAAAACAGAAAAAGAGAAGCCGGCGGCTGAAAAACCGGCAGCAGAAAAAGTAACTGTCCGAGTGGATGAAGCCGGGCTCAAGGATAGGATTGTGGCCTTGCCAGTCGAGGTGGCTAATTATTTTGCTCTAACCTCAGTAGGAGATAAACTCTATTTTCTTAGAAGATCTCTAACCGATCGGCAGAGCGTTCTCGAATATTATGATCTTTCTAAAAAGGAAGAAAAAGAACTGGGCAAGGTTTCTGGTTATATAATTTCCGCTGACCAGAAAAAAATGCTGGTGGCTCAGGGAAAAGATTATGCCATCATTGATCTGCCTGTGGCCCCTCTGAAGATTGAACAAAAGCTCGATTTGAGCGGCCTCGAAATGACGCTCGACCGTCGGGCTGAATGGGTGGAGATCTTTAACGAATGTTGGCGCCAGATGAAGTATTTCTTTTATGCCCCCAATATGAACGGGGTTGATTGGGAAAAGGTCAGGCTCCAATACGAACCCCTGGCTAAATCGGTTAATCACCGGGCCGATCTAACCTATGTCATTGGAGAGATGATCGGAGAGCTCAACTGCGGCCATACGTATGTTGGAGGTGGTGATTTACCCAAGATCGAGCGGATTTCGGTAGGTCGGTTAGGAGCCAAATTGGAACGTGATAAAAATACTGGCTTTTATCGGATCGAGAAAATACTTGAAGGACAGAACTGGGACCCAGAATTGCGTTCGCCTCTGACCGAGGTAGGGCTGAACGTTAAGGAAGGAGATTATATTTTGGCGGTTAATGGAAAGCCGGTAAATGAAGTTAAGGACATTTACGAGTTGCTTTTAAATACAGCTGGTAAACAGGTAACTCTTAAAATAAATTCTCAACCGGTGGAAAAAGGCGCCCGTCAAATAGTGGTTGTTCCGATTGCCCGAGAAAATAGCCTATATTATTACAACTGGGTAAGGACTAACACTCAACTGGTAGAGAAAGCGACCAACGGTCAGGTGGCTTATATTCATGTTCCAGATATGGGGGTCAGTGGTCTCAATGAATTTGTAAAACATTTTTATCCGCAAAGAGACAAAAAAGCCATCATCGTTGATGTGCGGGGAAATGGAGGCGGAAATGTTTCTCCAATGTTAATCGAAAGATTAGCCCGGCAGGCCGCCTTTGTTGAGATTGCCCGGGGGTCGATACCCAGATGGGATCCAGCGGCTCTTATCATGGGACCCAAGGTTTGCTTGATTAATGAATTTTCTGCTTCTGATGGAGACATTTTCCCTTATCGCTTCCGGCATTACCAGCTGGGAAAACTTATTGGCAAAAGAACCTGGGGCGGAGTTATAGGAATTCGGGGAAGCCTGCCGATAATTGATGGCGGTTATCTTAACAAGCCGGAATTTGCCCCATATAGTTTGCAGGGACAGTGGATAATTGAAGGGGAGGGAGTTGAGCCTGATATTTATGTGGATAACGACCCAGCCAAGGAATATGAAGGAGTAGATGAACAGCTGAACAAAGCTATTGAGGTAATAATGGAACAGCTGAAGACCAACGAGCCGAAAATGCCGGCTGTTCCGCCTTATCCGAAAAAGTAAAAATTAAAGGCCTATTTAAAAGCGACCGTAATTTTTTGGGAAAAGAACAATCTAGTGCTTTAAATAAATGGTTTAAAGAAATGACCGTAGGTGGATCTTTATTGGGTTTTATCGTCGTGGAGAGAAAAAATGAAAAAAGTTCTAATTCTTACGGCCAACTGTTTTTTCCTGGTATTTTTTCTGGCTTCTTTGAGTTTGCCCGGTCAAGAAATCGAAGGTCGTGGTTATGAATTACTGAAGAAAGCTCTGGACCAGGTTTCAGAAGAGAATATCACCGCTACGATAAAAACGCTGCAGGGTTTTAAGACCAGGAACCTGCTTTCAGAGCAGAAGGCAGTTAATTTTGGTATTGGTGCCGCCCGGCGATATTTAATTAAGGAATTCCAGAAAATTCCAGGCCTGGAGGTAGTGGATGATGGTTATCTTCTGCCGAAGCAAGGCAGCAGAATTGTTCGTGATACTGAGCTTCATAACATTGTGGCTATAAAAAAAGGTCAGGCCAGGAAAGAAAGAATCATAATTGTTAATGCTCATTATGATTCTATTGCCAGGAGCAAGGATGGAAAATTCAATTATGAGGATGTCAATACGCCCGCTCCTGGAGCTAATGATGATGCTTCAGGTGTCGCTGCGTTGCTGGAAATGGCCAGGATTATGGCGCCGCTCGAGACAGAAGCCACTATCCATTTCATAGCTTTTGCCGGAGAAGAACAGGGACTGGTGGGCTCAACCCTTTACGCTCAAAAAATGAAGCAACTGGGAAAAAATGTGGAAGCAGTTCTGACGATGGATATGATTTCCAATGTTAAAGCCGGCAATGGCTACTTAGATTCTACCCAGGTCCGGGTGTTCAGCGATGACCCCAACGATTCTCCCAGCCGGGAGTTAGCCCGTTATGTTAAGAGAATCGCCGAGTGGGTTTATCCGGAGTTCGAGGTTAATTTAATTTTTCGAGCTGACCGATTCGGGCGAGGTGGTGACCATATTCCTTTTGTCCTGGAAGGTTTCCCTGGGATAAGATTCACTGAGGCCAGAGAAAATTATTCCAACCAGCATACTACTTCTGATACTTTAGAAAATCTTTCCGTGCCTTATTGTGCCGAGGTTACCCGGGTGGTGCTGGCTTCGCTTCTGTCACTGGCCTGTGCTCCAGAAGCTCCGCAGGTGACCAATGAACATGGAGCACCTCTTCTCGGCCGGGGGCAGGGATATGAGGCTGAGCTTCGCTGGAAGTGGGAAGGCGATAAAGGAAAATTAGCCGGTTTTAAAATTTACCAGAAGGATACCAAGGCACCATTCTGGAAACAAGGCTATTTTGTCGGTCGGGTTGATTCTTTTACCTGGCCGAATGTCTCTATTGATGACTGGACTTTTGGGGTTTCAGCGGTTGGAACCAATGGTCTGGAAAGTCTGATTTCCGTTTACCGCCAGCCGCCCCATCGCCGGCTGGAATATACTTTTCAGGAAATTAAATAATCTTTAGAAAATTAAATAACCTATGGGTTTGCTCAATTAAAGATTGACCTTAAACCTAAGCTAAAAAGCGCAGTCTGAATCAGACGGGAATTTCTCAGCGGAGCAAGTGGCAATTTAGAAGAGCTTTTCAAGCGAAAGTTCTTAAAATTTAATCCAGATATAAGGAAAAGATAATCTCGGATGGTGAAGGGCAAGAAGACCTTTATTCGAATCTTTCCTACTCTCTCTTTTAGTCCAAATGGACAAAAGGTATATAATAAATCTTAATTGTTTTAGTCTGGATGAATTTTTTAAAAAGTTAAACGGAGGAAAAATGAGTCAGCCAGAAAAAAAAGATAATCCCAACAAAATTAAGCACTTGATAGGGGTGATGAGCGGGAAAGGTGGTGTGGGCAAATCAACGGTAACTTACCTGACGGCTGTGGCTTTAAAGCAAAAAGACTTCACGGTTGGTATTCTCGATGCTGATATAACAGGGGCCAGCATACCGCGAATTATGCATCTTCCGAAGTATCAGATGAAAGTTTGCGGCGATTTCATCTGCCCAGTGGAGACTGAACAGGGACTCAAGGTTATGTCGATTAGTTTCCTGGTAGATAACGAGGAGCAGCCGGTTATCTGGCGAGGGCCGTTGCTGAGTAAAGCCATCCAGCAGTTCTGGGGAGAGGTTCTCTGGGGAGAACTGGATTATTTAGTAATTGATATGCCTCCTGGAACTTCGGATGTGGCCATAACGGTTATGCAACAGTTCCCGCTTAGTGGCTTTATTTTTGTCACTACTCCCCAGGATCTTGTTTCGGTAGTGGTTGGACGGTCGATTCAGATGGCCGAGAGGCTAAAAGTCCCAGCTTTGGGCCTGGTTGAAAATATGAGCTATTTTATTTGCCCCCACTGCGGTCAGAAAACCAATTTTTACGGTCAGAATGAGACCGACAACCTCGCCCGCCGGTATGGGACAGAACTGATTGCCCAGATCCCGACGGCCATAGAATTTGCTCAAATGCCATCCCGTGGGCTGGATATAAATAATAACCTGGTGCAGGAAGTGCTGAATAAAATTGGGCAGGCCATAACCTCAAAGCTGGAAAAAAGTTAAGGATTTTTTGGGCTTAGAGGCAATAAAAAGCAAAATAAAATTGTGCCCCCAGGGATTTTTTTAGCTGGCCAGCTGGTAAGTTTCGGGTAAAATGTTTTGCTCTCAATTGCTTTTTTATAGTATTTTAGTAGTGTTTTATTGGTTAATAAAAATAGGAAGAGAAAAATTTAACGAATGATAAAGAGAAACGGAAACTCAATCAGGGAAAGCAAAAAAACTAACCACCAGCTGGATAAACTGAGCCCATTTGTTTTCCGGATTGAGGTTAAGGAAAATACTGGACTGGCTGATGAAATTGTCTCTCGAGAGCTATCGGAAGTTTTTTCCCTTCAGATAGAATTTGATTGTTTCAAACTTCCTTCTTTTGCTGAGTGGCTACAAAAACTTGATGACCAGCCGGGTGATTTTAATTTGGTTATTTATGTAAGAAACCTGGGAGAAGATCCTCGCTCTGCCTTGTGGGGATTAAGGCACCTGAAGAAACTGGATGAACTGGGAATAATCATTGAAGCCTCCGAACCAGAAGAAAAAGTCGAAGTTAGATTGGACGAACTTAAGTTAGCGGAAAATTCCAGCTTCAGGACCAGGGCGGTGGTGGAGATAGATTGCCGAACAGAGATTTCCAGCCTGAAGAAACTTCTGGACAGGGTTTTTTTAGAAACTTCGGCTTCGGTTTATTTGAGAAAAAAAATTGGTCACAGCCTTAATCGGGCTTCAGAATTCTCCAGTCTCATTGCCAATTATAAAGACAGATTGTTACCTTTGGTCTTTGAAGATTGTTTTCCTGAAATCAATCCGGAGCTCTGGCTGCCCGAAATTTCCTGCCGGGGAGCTCAGGGCTCTTGTTTTATTTCTGCTGATGGCCATATCTATCCCTGCCGAAAATCCCGTTTTCCAGAAGGAAATATTTTAAAAGACCGCCTGAAAGAAATATTTGAAAGTTGGGGGTCAGAAGAAATAGAGCTATGCCTGGAAAATGTAGCCGAAAAAAGAAAGCAGCTGCTGTTGCCTGTCGCTGGTGAAAAGCCATTTTTAATCGAGTCTGATTTAAAGCCGATTCCTCTTTTTCGGGTGAGGGAAGAAAAACAAGGAGCCACCCTGATTAAGGGGCTGGACGGTCTGGCCGTAACCTCGAAGGGTTATGAGATAATTAGGGAGCTCGATCGGAAGAAAACTCTTAAAAGCCTAAAGAAGAAATATGGAGGTGAGGCCATTAGCTTTATTTTCTCTCTATTTATGTCCGGATTCCTCAAGTTTGAGAAATAATGATGAGTTCTAAGAAGCTTGAATTTTCTGAGTTTAAAAAAGTCTTGACGCCAGAGGCGATCATTACTTCGGTGCCCGATCTTTATTTTTCCACTCGCAATACCCGGACCCTGGTAGTAGAGCCAGAATCAGCTTCCTGGATAATTCTACAAGCTGCCAGCCGGGGCTTCCTGCTCCGAAGTAAGATTTTAAGGCCTGGAACTAATGAAAGGAGCTGGAAGAGCTTGGCGGAAATCTATGAACTGGACCAAAGCTTCAATCAGAACGAAATTGACTGGTGGCTTTATTCTCTTTTCCTTCGCAATATGATTACTCTAAACGGCCAGACCTATTATCAGTCTTCGAATCTATGGGCTGTTCAGCAGTATCCCCATTATTTCAATATTCATATTGCTGAATCCTGCAATTTAGCCTGCCGCTACTGCCGGTGCGATCATGAAGCCAACGACCGGGAATTAATGTCTGTTGAGACCGTCAAAAAGATTATCCGCCGGGTGCTGGAAGAGATTCCCAGAGAAAAAGTTATTATCGGCTTTCACGGTGGAGAACCACTGACTAATATCGATTGTTTGGTTGCCGGAGCAAAGTATGCCCGAGAATTAGCTTCAGCCCTAAAGAAAAAGTTGACCTTATCCCTTCAGACTAATGGAGTTTTGCTTACCAGATATTCAGAACTATTAAAAGAATTAAAAATTGAAGTCGGCCTCAGTCTCGATGGACCAGAAGCCATTCATAATCGACAACGGGTTTTTGCTTCCGGCCGAGGGTCTTTTGGTGAGGTAATTGAAGGTTTGCGCCGGGCAAGGAAATTGGGTTTAAATCCAGGACTTTTGGCAGTTATTTCCGATCCGCAAAATTATGTGGAAGTGGCTAAATTTTTTATCGAAAACCTTGATAGCCGTTCTTTTCGTCTTAATTTTTTATGCTATGAAGGACGGGCAAAAAAGGGGTTTAATTTTGAGGTTGACCGGGCAGAGCTTTTTGTTGAACACTGGCTCAAGCTGGTGGACCTGGCCATTGATTACCACCGAGAAACCGGTTATTGGCTTAGTGTGGACGACCTAAATCTTTTTATCGCCCACTTAGCCGATAAATCCAGGCCACAAATGTGCTACCGGGCGCCTTGCGGAGCCGGGAACTCTATTTTAGGTTTTGGCTATGACGGGCAGATTTATCCCTGTGAAGAACTGGTGGGTAAAGATGAATTTTGCTTAGGAACAATTGATGACCCGAAACCTCTGCCCCAGCTTCTGGTTGAGTCGGAAATAAATCAGCAGATTCAGCAACAGAGAAAGGTAGAAAATATTAAAAAATGCCGTACCTGTCCCTGGCGTCGGTTTCACGGCTCAGGTTGCCTCAATAAATCATTTGAATTTTTTGGAGATATTTTTCATGAAGATCCGATGTGCCACTTTTACCGTCGGGTGTTTGAAGAATTGATGTGGAAAACGGCTGAAAATCCAGACCTTATTAATCTGATAGGCTATTATAAAAACTATCTAAAAGATCCAGAAGCTAATTTTCTTGAAAATATAATTTAAATAGTTTATACTCGGGCAAAAAGGAGGCCTAATGAAGTTAAGGAATCTATTCCAGGGTAAAAAGTCGCTTAAGACCATTGATCGCCTTAGTCCTTCTCTGCCCGACTATCCGGTTGACCTGGTTGAACCCAGGCCGGAAAAAAGCCGCCGTCAGATTCTGGGAATGGCGATTAAGGGCGCCGCTTTACTTATGGCCTGGCCTTGGCTCAAACAAGAAGGCCGAGCAGCCGGGCTTAAAAACCTGGTTGGAGATAAAGCCGATGGGGCAGGTGTTTTATCTGCCAGAAAAGCAGCTAAGGTGATTGCCAGTGAGCTGGCCCATAATAACGTTCCGCATAAGAATACTGCCCATCAAAATGTCCTGCATACCGATAAGCATCTTAATAACCACATCAACGAAAGTAAGCATGTCAATATGCAGCCCCAGGGTTTTGAGCACACGAATACCGAAATCCATACCAATCAAAATGTCGAAGGGCACGCCGATAATCCTCACACCGATAATCCCCACACCAATGAACCTCATACTAATGTCGAGCATGCCAACCGACCCGGCCCGGAAATAGGTTAATACGGGGCAATTGGACTGAAATGAATTCAACCAAAATTAGGGTAATAATCTGTTTTTTTGGCTTTTTTCTCCTGTTTCTGGTAAATACTGGGCAGCCAACTGCGCGGTTCGAATCAGGCACCCCGAATATTCAATCAGATGAAATTGAGCAGCTCCTGAGGGAGGCGGCTGACCTGGAAAATAAGGCTGCCATTTTGAGAAGAGCAGTAGAGAATTGCCGGCAGAGAATAACTCCACAATCTCCTGATTGCCAGGTGCGTATTGAATGGGAACATGGGGCACGGGCGCTGGTGTCATATCAGGAGGCTGAAAAAATTGCTCAGGTACTGGAGGATCAAGCCAGAGAAAAAAGAAATCGGGCCGATTACCTTAGATCTCAAGCTGCCAGACCGCCAGTTTACTCTCCTCCTCAACCCCAGCCTACACCCACACCCAATACTCCGGTAAACCCTCCGCCTCTCCCTCCGGTAACTCAACCCCAGAACGAAACTTCTCCATCTACGGAGGCTCCGGTTCAGCCAGCCCCAGAAGCCAGGATTGCCGGGCTTACTCAGAAAGAATGGAATAGCTTCAGAAACTATCAGAATGAAATTGAAGAACTTTATTCTCGGATTCCTTTTTCTTCTGATGAAGAAGCCCAGAGATTTTTTGAATTGCTTAAGGCCAGAAATGCCCTGTGGCAGAAGGCCATTTATTCCCCGGGCTTGTCTCAAGAAGAAAGAGAAAAGCTTCGTCTGCTGATCCAGGTAAAAAAGCCAGAAAAAGAGGTTCCAGTTTTAGGCTTTCCGGAAACAGGTGAATTGAAGAAAAAAAAGGAAAAAGTTCCCCCACCATTACCAACTGAAATGGTAGGGAATCTGGTCGAAGCCAATATAGAGGCCGGAACTCAACAAGCCATTGATGAAACTGGCCAAATGGCCACTGAAGCTATAAACCTGACTGGTAAAAAACGTGGTCTGATGACCTGTGAAAACGCCGTTGGAATCTCCAAGATCACCATGAAGCTAAGACAAAAAGACATCCCCGGAGCAATTTCAGAGACAGTCGATTTCATTGCCGGGAAAGTGGTTACTCCTCTGACCTCAATGAATATCAGCGTTTTTAAATCAGTCTACAGTCAAGTAACTTTTGGGGCAGTTAATAAGTTTTTTGGAGAATTAAATAATTTCCTGAAATCCATGGGCGGGGAAGAGGTCAAATTTAACTGGGACGAGTACTATAAAGATATGAATACCGGCCAGAAGTCAGTGGCTGATTGGGTGGGATTAGGTGATCAGATCAAAGATAAGTCGAAAGAGAACAAGAATTAGCCATGAAAAAAAATAAAATTAAATATCTTTTCTTTAGTGTCTTATTTCTGGTTGTCTTTCATTTTTCAGCTTGGAGCCAAGAAGTGGAAGTCCTGCGGGGGGTGTTACTGATTTTGCCAGAAAATTCTCAGGTCAAGTTAAACTGGGTCTTGCCGCCGATGGATCCAGCTCTGAGGGAAGAATATAGAGATAAAATTAATTTTTCAGTGGATGGAGATGGAGTGCCCCTGATAGCTTTGGGAAATCGGATATTAATCAACCCGGTTAAGCAATATAGTGGCCGGCTGACCGTTCCTTTTCAGGATTTTTTTCATCTAAATTCAGGGCTGTTATTATTTTCGACCGAAAGTGATTTTGGGTTTATCTCTCCAGTAAAGGAACTGAATTATGATGATGAGACTGGCCTGCCCTTATTTCCTTTTCAGCCGATAGCTTCAATGCCCGAAGCAGGGGAGGGGGCCGATTATACGGTTAATGGAAGAATGTTTCGGGGAGACAATTGTGTTTATTTCCTGATTAACCGAAGCTGGCTGGATAATTCACCCCGGTATATTCAGCAGGTTATATACTGCCTAAAATCAGAAAAAATATCAACAAGTCCTGACGATTCCAGGGCTACCTTAATTTTTGAGCCGGTTTTGGTAACCGAAAAAATTAACTTAGAAGAACCAGGATGGGGCCTGATTCAAGCAATCAGTGGGGATGGCCTGACCACTTTTCTGGCGCGCGATAATAAGATTTACCGGCTGGCTCAAGGAAATAATCAGCCTGAACTCTGGTATGAACATCCAGAGCAAAAAAATATTGAAGATCTTCAATTCAGTTCCTCAGCTGGATTAATTTATACTACTCAAAATTCAGTTGGACTGGCCGAAAAAGACAAAGCTCTGGAATTTTTGCAAGTTCAAAGTTCCCCAAAGATTTTTTTAAAGGAAAATAATCTTTATGTCCTGTTCTCAGACTCGGGCGGGCTGGTCAGGCTTGATAATATTGCCGATTTAAAGCGATTCAATGCCTCAGAAAGAAAGGTAACCGCAGTTGATGGAGTAAAATATAGAGGAGGGTCTGGTACCCCGGCCATAGCATTTTTATTTTTGGCGGTCTATTTACTTTTCTTTATTTTCTGGCTGGTAGCCTTAGTTGATATATTGAAATCAGATTTCTCCAACCGGTTCAAAATCCTCTGGCTGTTGTTTTTACTGCTGGCTTTCCTGAGTCTGATTCTGATTTTTATTTTTGGACTATTTTTTGGCCGCTCCAACTTGGTACCCGCTCTCCTTTTTGTCATATTTATAATTGAAATTAGTTATTTCTTGTTTGCTCATCAGTCGAAAAAAGGGATAAAAGAGGGAAAATAAAAGAAGGAGATTTGAAATTGAAAGGGAATAAAATGAAATTAAGAAGGCCATGGCCAATTATTCAGGAAATTATTTGGCTGGCGGTGATACTGGTGTTGAGTTTATCAGGGATTAGATTACTGGCTCAGGTGCCGGTCAACAATCCGGCTGATGGACATCAGGCTAAAATCGTGGGCAATGAGATTTCTGGAGAGATTAGGCTAAAAAGTCAAATTTCCTCCGTTATCATTTATCCTGGCCGGGCTCAAGTTTTTAGAGAAGCCCAGGCGGCTTTGTCCCCGGAGACCAGGAGCGTTATTTTCCCTGGATTGCCGGCGAACCTTATTCCAGATTCAGTCCGGGTTTCAGGGAATGGCTCAGCCCGGGTAAAAATTCTTGGAGTCGAGGTTAGGACTGAATACTTAGAGGCCGAGCAGCTGCCAGAAGTCAAAAAACTAATGGAGGCAATTAAAGAAATTGAAGCTGAAATTAATCAGATTAAAGGCCAGCAAGCCATTCTTGATTCTCAGGAGAAATTCCTGGAATCAGTTGGCCAGGCGCTAAGCCATCAGGTGGCCAGTAATCTTGTTGCCGGAAGGTTAGATCAGCTTACCGTCGACCGATTCCTGGATTATTTCAGTTCTAAGTTGCAGGCCATTCAAAAATCCTTCCAGGGAAACGATAATTTGTTAAAAGAAAAGAAAGCCAAATTGGAGGCTCTTAATAATAAGCTTAAGGATATCATGCCTGGTCGGTCTAAGGAGGAAAAGGCAGTCCGAGTGCTGGTTGAGGTTAATCAGCCCGGTCAGCTGACGATGAGTTTGAACTATGCAGTGAGCCCCGCTGGCTGGAGTCCGGTCTATACCATAAAAGCTCTACCTGAATCAAACGAGATAGAACTGACTGTAGCGGCTAAAGTTACCCAGAAAACCGGTGAGAATTGGGAAAATGCCCGGCTGATTCTTTCGACCAGTTCGCCGACTGCCGGACATCAGCCCGGGCAATTGAGCCCCTGGTACCTTGATTTTTACCAGCCACGCCAGGTAATGAAATCAATGGTGGTTGAGGAGCAAGCTGCCCGGGAAATGGAAGCTGCGGAAGCTCCGGCCGCTGCCCCGGTCTATGAAGAAAAAGCTCAGGTAGCCGAACTCTGGTCGGGAATTAATTTTGAGGTCAAAAATCTCTGGACGATATTGAGTGATGGCACCGAGCGTCGGCTACCGATAGATTCTCAAAAATTGCCGGCGAGCTTTGATTATCTTTCTATTCCTAAACTGCAGGAGTTGGTGTTCCTGAGGGCTGGCTTTAAAAATACGATGAGCTTTCCGCTTTTGCCCGGCCTAACTGATTTATTTATTGGCCAGGACTTCGTCGGCTCAATGAACCTTGATTTCGTCGGCAGTGGCGAAGAGTTCAAACTTTTCTTCGGTGAGGATAACGAGATTAAGGTCAAGAGAGAACTGGTTAAGAAAGAAAAAAGTGGGCCGGGTTTTCTGGGCAAGACTCAAAAAGTTAGTCTAAGCTATAAAATTACTCTGGAAAATCTGCGCCACCGACCGGTAGAGGTAGAGCTTGTTGACCAGATTCCTGTCAGTCAGAACGCCAAGATTGAAATTAAAGATATAAAAATAAATCCCTCTCCAGAGAAGCAAGAAAAGAATGGAATAATTACCTGGAAAATAAAGCTTGACCCAGGGAAAAAGCAGGAATTTATTCTGAGTTTCTCAGTTGAATATCCAGAAGGCACTCAAGTGGTTGGCTTATAAGCTGACGGCGGCTGAATCTTATTTTTTCGGCCGATGAGAAAATAAAGAATCGGTCCCAGAAGTGGGAGGAAGATTATCAAAAGAATCCAGATTAGTTTGTCATTGCCGGGGAACTCACTTTTCAGGATATCTACCAGCGCGACGATGAACAGAATGAATTGAGGAATGCCCAGGAATAAAACCAAAATTATTATTAATTCACCAATCCCAATCATAAGTTGGTCTCCTTTTTTCTGAATAAAGCCGCTAAACTTAATTATATCTTCCTTATTCCAATTTAATTGTCAAGCCAAATGAGGTATTTCCAGTTTTGGGAGACAGATTAATAATCTCATCTAAGGATAAAAAATGATATAATTTACCCTGAAAATTTTGACT
This sequence comes from Candidatus Aminicenantota bacterium, assembly GCA_002877915.1. Taxonomy (GTDB): domain Bacteria; phylum Acidobacteriota; class Aminicenantia; order Aminicenantales; family Saccharicenantaceae; genus Saccharicenans. Next base: position 32,901 of record PNJE01000075.1, on the reverse strand, counting down.
CCAAAGAAAAAGGGAAACCAATGAATGTGGAAAAAGAACCAACTAAAAAATTCTGGAAGCTGACTCCAGAAGAAGTGGCTGACCTGTTCAATACTGACTTAAATAAAGGGCTTTCTCCAGATCAAGTCGAAAAAAATCTTCGTACTTACGGTTATAATCAACTGCAAGAGATACCCGGTCGGTCGCCGCTGGTTGTCTTTTTAGATCAGTTTAAATCTTTTCTGATCTGGGTCCTGTTAGTAGCTGCGGTGGTATCTGGTTTCCTGGGAGAATGGATTGATTCTCTGGCTATTATCGGGATCGTAATTCTTAATGCCATCTTAGGATTCTTTCAGGAATACCGGGCTGAGAAGGCCCTGGCAGCCTTAAAAAAAATGGCTGCCCCCCGGACGAGGGTTATTAGAAACGGAGAAATAACTCAGGTTGAAGCCAAGGAAGTGGTCCCAGGAGATCTGCTGGAGCTGGAAGCTGGAGATAATGTTCCAGCCGATGCTAGGATTGTTTACCATACCCAGAATTTTTCAGTTCAGGAATCTGCTCTTACTGGCGAATCAGTTCCGGTTGTAAAAACGAGTCTGGTGCTGGAGGAAGAGGACCTGCCCTTAGCTGATCGAGCCAATATGGTTTATGCCGGAACCTCGGTTTCTTCAGGCAAGGCCAGGGCAGTCGTGATCCATACCGGGATGGCTACCGAGCTCGGGCAAATAGCCCGATTGATTCAGGATATCACTATTGAGACGACACCTCTTCAGAGAAAACTTGAGCAATTTGGCCGCTGGATCGTCTATCTTTGCTTTATCTTGGTCGGGCTGGTTTTCTTGCTCGAATGGGTGAGGGGAGGAAATTTTGTTCAGGTTTTCCTGACGGCGGTCAGTTTAGCGGTGGCAGCAATTCCCGAAGGTTTACCGGCTGTAGTAACCATTGTCCTGGCGCTCGGAGTCCAAAGAATGGTCAGGCGGCATGCCTTAATTCGCCAGCTGCCATCGGTCGAAACTTTAGGAGCGGCTACGGTTATCTGCTCGGATAAAACTGGAACACTGACTAAAAATGAAATGACCGTCAAGGCGGTGTATGCTGATGGCCAACTTTTTTCTATTGACGGGGTGGGTTACCAAGCAACAGGTAATTTCCGGCTGGGAGATAAGATCATCAGGCCAGAAGAATTTCCTGGCCTAAGGCAGACTTTAATCTGCGGTAATTTGTGCAATTCTTCCAACCTGGTGAAGGATAATACCGGTTATCGGATTGCTGGAGACCCGACCGAAGGAGCCCTTTTGATTTTGGGCTTGAAAGCGGGGATAGGAAAAAAAGAGTTGGAACAGATAGAGCCTCTGGTGGAAGAAATACCCTTTGATTCCGAGCGCAAGATGATGACCATGATCCGGAAAAGCAATGGAGAATTTGTAGCTTATGTCAAGGGAGCTCCCGAAGTACTTATGAAAAATTGTTCATATATATATGAAGCTGGGCAGGAAAGACCGATAAAAACGGAAGACCTGGAAAGAATTCTCAAAATCAATGAATCCTTAGCTCAGCAGGCTCTCAGGGTAATAGGATGTGCCTACAGGAAAATGTCTGCTCTGCCCGAAAAACTGGAAGCCGGGAGCATCGAAAGGGATCTGGTCTTTGTTGGTCTGGTGGCGATGATCGATCCAGCCCGGGTTGAGGTGATTGAAGCTATGGCTGCTTGCCGCCGGGCCGGGATAAAGCCAGTTATGATTACCGGAGACCATAAGATAACCGCTCTGGCTATTGCCCGGGAACTGGGAATGATTAATGAAGATTCGCTGGCCCTAAGCGGAGACGAGTTGGATAGGCTGAGCCAGGAAGAGTTTGAAAAGCAGGTGGAAAAAGTTCAGGTTTATGCCCGGGTTTCTCCCGAACATAAATTGAGAATCGTCCGGGCCTGGAAGCAAAAGGGAGAAGTGGTGGCTATGACCGGTGATGGGGTTAACGATGCTCCAGCGGTGAAAGAAGCTGATATCGGGGTAGCTATGGGGCTGACCGGAACCGATGTGACCAAAGAAGTTTCCGATATGATCATTACTGATGATAATTTTGCTTCCATTGTGGCGGCGGTCGAAGAAGGACGGGCTATCTATGACAATATAAAAAAATTCGTCCATTATCTTCTTTCCTGTAATCTGGGCGAAATCGTCGTCATGTTTGCTTCTTCTCTGGTTGGCTGGCCAGTGCCTTTGTTGCCTATTCAAATCCTTTGGGTCAACCTGGTGACCGATGGTTTACCAGCCTTAGGTCTGGGATTTGACCCTCCAGACCCAGACATAATGCGGCGCTTGCCCCGGAAACCAGATGAACCCATTATTGACCGGAAAAGGGCTGGGTTGATGACCGTCCAGGGATTGTTTATTGCTTTTTGTGCGCTTTTCGCTTTTGGTTATGTCCTTTTTATGGAGAAGGAAAGTCTTACCCGGGCTCGGACGGCTGCCTTTGTAGTGCTTTCTGTCTCCGAGCTTTTCCACGCTTTAAATTCTCGCAGCCAGATGAAATCGATCTGGGAACTGGGATTTTTTACTAATCTTAAGCTGATGTACGCGCTTGGAATTTCTTTGGTTCTTCAGCTTTCGGTGGTTTATATTCCCTTTTTACAGAAAATATTTAAAACCGAGAACCTGACGGCCTTTGATTGGCTGCTGGTTTTTTGCCTTTCTTCTCTGCCTCTCTGGGCGATGGAGCTGATCAAGCGCCTCAACCGACGGTATAAATTTTATGAAATTTATTGAAAAGATTAGCTAAAGTTTAATTGGTTAAGCTTTTAAACGAATCTCAGACCTGAACTTTTTTCTAAGATGCAGTTCTTAAAAATCTTAGTCTGAATAAAAAAATCAAATCAAAAATAAACTGAATTAAAGCTAAGGAATCAATCCTTCTTCCCAGCGGTAAAAAGAGATAAAGGGCCTTTCGACTTTAATTCCCTATTTCATTCGGCGGATTCTAACTTCAATTTCAGGTTTATCCTTCAATAGGGTTATCAACCGGGAAGTGTCGGTTTCTCCATAATGGTATGGATATAAGATTTTTGGTTTGATCCAGCTGGCGGCCTCGGCGACCATTTCCGGGGTCATGGTATAAGGAAGATTCATTGGCAAGAAGGCGATATCGATATTTTTAAGGTTCTTCATTTCCGGAATGTTTTCCGTGTCACCGGCCACATAAACTCTTTTATCTCCGAAAGTAATTACATAGCCGTTGCCGACTCCCTTAGGATGAAAAGGCTGGCCATCCGGTCGACGATGCTGAAGGTTATAAGCCGGGACAGCTTCTATTTCCAGGCCTAAAATATTTAGGCGATCGCCATTTTTCATTATTTTCAGGCCAGGAACCTGGGAGGCGCACGAGGCTGAACCGATGACCACGGTTGAATCCTTCTTTAAGATTCTTATGGCTCCAGGGTCGCAATGGTCATAATGTTCGTGGGTAATGAGGATTAGATCGGCCTGTGGCAGCTTTTTATAATCGCTTTCGCTGGTTACCGGATCAACGTGAATTACCTTTCCTTCAAAAGTAAAAAATAAAGAAGCGTGGCCGATAAAAGTAATTTTTAAATTTCCCTTGGAGGTGGAAATTATATCTTCTTCATATTTCTGGCCCGAAGCCATCAGAGGAGCCAGACCAACAATTAAGGTGATTAGCAAGACCATGAATTTTTCCATCTTTTTCCTCCTTGAAAAAAATTTTACCATAGCCGAAAGATTAAAAGAATATTCCCATTTAGCTTAATATTTCTTATAATCCATAATCATAGCCCGGGTCAAATTTTTGAATCAAAAAAGCTTGGACCTGAGAGAGGTGGTCTTAATAATTTAAATTACAGGGAAAAAAGCCAATGAAGCTTAAAAAGTTTTTCTGGAAAAACCTCCTTAGCCTGTGGCTGGTTTTCATTCTGATCTTTTTTCTCATTTTTATTTTTACCAGCCAGCGATGGCGAGAGAGCGAAAAAAGAAGCCAGATTAATGAATTAACTGAATTAGCCCTTGCCATGACCGTAGAGACGAAGTCTGACGGACAACTCGAGGAGGCCCAATGGCAGCAGGTGTTAGCTACTCAAGCGAGAATTTCGCGGGTCAGGGTAACCCTGATCGATCCTAAGGGCAAAGTTATTTTCGATACTGAGAAGGAAGCTAAGGAAATGGAAAGTCATCGCTACCGCCCGGAAATCGAGCAGGCTTTGGGTGGCCAAATCGGCTGGGCTATCAGGTACAGCGATACCCTTGGGGAAAAAATGCTTTACGTCGCTGTTCCTATCAAGAAGGATTCCACTATTACAGGCATTTGCCGGGTAAGCCGTTATTTTGATTTGGCCATTCTTCCTTATAAGTTATTGAGAAAAAATCTTCTTATTGATCTGAGTTTGTTTATTCTTCTGGCGTTAATTTTGTCTTATTTTATTTTAAAAAATATCTGGCGACCTCTCGAAGATTTGGCTGAAGCTCTGGGCCAGGCCAGAGAAGGAAAAAATGAACTGGCTCTGAGGAGATCATTCGTTGTTAATCTAAATCCGTTAAGAGAGCCAATTATTGACCTAATTTCTAAGAACCAGGAGCAAGCTGCCCTTTTAGAAGAAGATCAAGAGCTTATTCAACAGTTAATTAATTCCAGCCAGGAAGGCTGGCTGCTCCTTGATCGGACAGGAAAGATTATCCTGGCCAACTCGGTTTTTCGGAAAATGTTCCCTGAAGCTGGCGAAGGCCAACAGTTTTACTGGCAGGCTTTGCGCTGCTCAGAGCTGAATCAGCTATTTGAGCAGAGCCAGGCAGCCAAAAAGCCAGTAGAAGGAGAACTGGAAAAAGATGGTCGGATTTTTTCCTGCCTGGCTACTTTCTTGCCTCTAAAGCAAAGATATTTAATTAAATTTTTTGATATTACCGAAACGAGGGGACTGGCCCAGATAAAAAAAGAATTTGTAGCTAACTTGGCTCACGAGCTCAAAACTCCGCTTACCGCCATTAAGGGATTTCTGGAAGCCCTGGAAGAGGAGAACCTTTGCCCGGAAGGCAAAAACTATCTGGCGATAATAGAAAGGAATCTCGATAGATTAACCCGCTTGGTGGAAGATCTGGCCCGGCTTTCAGAACTGGAAGAAAAAGGGCTGAAAATGGAAAAAGAACCAGTTGACCTGGTTGAAATAATAAATACGGTGGCTAAAGCCTATCAGAAACCAATTAGGGAAAAAGGTCTTTATCTTAAAATTGAGGCTGAAACTCTCCCGGTCATAATGGCTGATCCTATTCAGATGGAACAAATGGCCGTAAATCTTATAGAAAACGCTATCCGTTATACCGAAAAGGGTGGCCTTACTATTAGCCTGAAAGAAAAAGATAAGGGAATATGTCTTAAGTTCAGTGATACCGGAATTGGCATTCCGGAGGAACATTTGCCCCGAATTTTTGAACGCTTTTACGTGGTTGATAAATCACGTTCGAGAAAAACTGGGGGGACCGGTCTGGGGTTATCAATTGTCAAGCATATTGTTCTGGCTCATGGTGGGAGGATCGAAGTCAACAGTGCTCCTGGAGTTGGCACCACCTTTACTGTTTGGCTGCCACTTTCGAGAGAAAATAGCCAACGGCCAGATAATAAGCTATAATTTTTTTTCAGAATAATAAAATGGAGTGAGAAAAATGCCGGAATTAGAATTTAAGGCGACCAAGATCAAATTAAATGAAGATGGCTTTCTGATGGCGCCAGAAATCTGGAATGAAGAAATAGCCCGTTGGCTTGCTCAGGAAGCCGAGGGAATAAACCAGCTGACCGAAGAACACTGGAAGATAATTAATTACATTCGCCATTACTACCTGGAAAAAGGACAGGCGCCGATGATCCGCAAAATGGTCAACGAAACTGGAATTTCGCTTAAGCGCATTTATGAATTATTTCCTTCAGGGCCGGCCAAAGGGGCCTGCAAAGTGGCTGGTCTGCCGAAGCCTGATGGCTGCATCTGAAACTTTTACCTTTTCTTTTTTCTGAATTCGGCTATTTCCTCGACAGCATTAATAGCGGCCTCAATATGCTCTTCGGTATTAAATGGACCAATTCCAAAACGTACTGCCCCTTTAATTTTGTCTGTTCCTAACTGCTCGTGAACCAGGGGGGCACAATGTAGTCCGGTTCGACAGGCAATGTTGTAATCAACATCGAGCCTGATGCCAACATCCTGAGCTTCGATACCCTCAATATTGAAGGAAACAACACTGATATGGTTGGTCAGGTCATCCTGACAGTAGAGATTTACTCCTTCAATTTTTTTCAATCCTTCCACCAGCTTCCGGGTGAGTTTCATTTCATGCTGATGGATATTTTCCAGTCCTTTTTCCAGGATCCATTTGAGGCCGGCGTGAAGCCCGGCAATACCTACTAAATTGTGAGTTCCGTATTCTAAGCGATATGGATATTCTTCCAGATGGGTCCTCTGAGCTGAACGAACACCGGTGCCACCGGCTCTGGTAATCTTAATATCCACTCCTTCAGCCACACATAAACCTCCTATGCCCGTCGGACCGAGAAGAGATTTGTGCCCAGTAAAGGCAACCACATCAATATTCATTTTCTTCATATCTATTGGAACTTTTCCCGCCGATTGAGAAGCATCAATGGCGAAGGTGACTCTGTGCTTTCGGCAGATTTTTCCGATTTCTTCTATAGGCTGAACTGTGCCGATGACATTGGAGGCATGGTTGATAATAACCAGTTTAGTATTCTTTTTTATTTTTTTCTCAATATCTTCAGGGTGAACGAATCCCTGGTGGTCAAAAGGAACATAATCAACCTCAACGCCCTTTAAGGAAAGATGATAGAGGGGCCGAAGAACCGAGTTATGTTCAATGGTCGAGGTAATAGCATGATCTCCTGGTTCCAAGAGGCCGGCGATTATTAAATTAAGGGCGTCAGTGGAATTATAACCAAAGCATAATCGGTTAGGGTGGTCGCCGTTAAAAAAATCAGTTAGCATTTTCCGGGTATTTTCAACCATCTCCCCGGCTTCCAAGCAAAGGTCATAACCAGAGCGGCCCGGATTAACTCCGAAATTTCGATAAAAATAATCCATAAACTTATAAACTTCTTCTGGCTTGGGATAAGAAGTGGCTCCGTTGTCCAGGTAGATTATTTTCATTGATTATTCCTCCTGAATGGTTTTAATGATAAATAAAGCCGGGCTGAAAAAGCGGCGGGATTTAAATGACTACAATAAGGGTTACAATTTTCTTCTTTGGTCATAGGGAATTATACTATTAAAAATATTTTTTAAAATCAACCATCAGCTGGCTGACGAGCTTAAAAGATTGGACAGCCTGAAGACTTTAGCCCAAAATAGAGCCGGGCGAAGAACAGGTCCGCTGGCCGGTAACGACAGAAAATTTGTGGGCTCAGGTTCTGTATAAAATAATATAGAGACTAAGTTAAACAAAATAAAAAAAAGAAAAAATTCCTGCCTATTGAAATTTGTTCAATTGGTGCTAATATTTATGACTAAAGCTGGGAAAAAATGAGATACTTCATTTCTATCGGAAGTAATGTCGGGGATCGAGGTCATCACCTGGCCCAGGCTCGCCGCCTTCTTTCCAGGTCAGGGATAAAGATTATCCGGCAATCCTCTGTTTATGAAACTGAGCCGGTGGATTACCCGGATCAACCCTGGTTTTATAATCAGGTTCTGGAAATAGAATCGCCCCATCAGCCAGTGGTTTTGTTGAATTTACTAAAGGATATTGAGCAAAGGATGAAGCGCCAGCCGACTTTTGATAAAGGCCCGAGGATTATTGATTTGGATATTCTTCTGGCTGAGAAAACCGTAATTCAAACGCAAAAATTGGTCATACCACATCCCCGAATGAGCTTCCGGAATTTTGTTATGATTCCTCTGGCCGAAATTGCCCCCGATTTTGTTCATCCAATTTTCCATCAAACCATTGCTGTTCTGGCCGGTCTGACTGGGGATACTTCCCTCGTCAGGAAAATAGAACCAGCCGAGCAGCCTTCCATCAACTAAAGCTGTCTTATTTGGCCCGTTAATTATTTAGCCGTACTGTAAAAAATGGAATTAAATAATAGCTTAAATGTCCCACGGGGCTGAGCCCTAAATTGGACAGGAAAGCCTAAAAGAATTAGCCGACCTTTTCCCTGGGGCACTTCGACGATGGCTGCTTTCTGTTGAATGAGCTTTTCTCCGTATATCCAGCCACTGAGCAGTAAATTATCTCCGGCATACTTGGCGACAATACGAGGTGTTATTTTTTGATCAAAGGAGGGGAAAACATCAAAAGCACAGCTATCAGCAAAGACAATTGGCTGGGGATTCTGCATCCCATAAGCGATCGGGTGGCTGAGATCAAATTCAGCCTGGAGAATTGAACCTACACAATTAAATTCATCCCTTTTGGCTTTTTCGATGATGTTTCGGACTGGAGTTTTGAATTCGCCAGTTGCCAAATTACAGGTAGAATTCATAAAAATCAGAGTCCCTCCCTCGCTGACAAATTCTTTTAAATTATTAACTCCATTGAGCGTGAGACCTCCAACAAAATCAGGCGGCATAGTTCCCTTCGGGTAACCATTTATTATTAATTCCTTAGAATAATGGTCGGGGAGGATAATAACATCGTATTGAGTGGCCAGATTACCGGCTCTTATATCGGCATCATGCAGTACCCGATATTTAAACTCATGTTCATCCAGAATAAATCTGGTCCAGCCTTCGTCTTCTACTGCTACCCAGGATTGATATACACCTATTCTGGGAGTCTTGATGTCCAGAACATCAATTGCCGGCCTGGAGGAGCAGGCCTGGATTTTTAAATGCAGGTCGGCAGCCAGTTTTTCCATGAAGTTCCGGCTGATGGAACTGGCAATCATAGTGCCCTCGGAGAAAGTTTTCCCGCCATAAGTAAAAGATTTTTTAGCCCAAGCAATTTTCCCCTTTTGTTTTAAGATCCGGTTAAGGGCAATAAAAGAAGCATTTTCTCTATGATCAAGGAGAAAGGCAGCTTCTCCAGCACCTTCGAGTTTTCCGGCTGGTGGGTCAACCTTCCTTACCGGCGTCATCCTGACTGAGATTGGAGTGTAAGCTACCTGCACTTTGACATTAAACTGATAGGGAAGAGTCCAGCCCATCATGTCATAAGCTTCAATGGGGGCTCCTTCAAATTTCTCAGCAGAAACTAAGCCCTGCCACAGGTCAGGATATTTTCTTAAATCAGGATAATGCTGCTCCTCAAACATATTCTTAATAAAAAGGGCAAAAGGCTGATTCATCGGAATAAGGAGAGTTCCCCGCGGATAGGAAATTCCATCGCTGGAAAATTCCTCTTGAGCCTCATAGACTTCAATACCGAGTAGGATCATGCGATTAAGGAGAAGAGCCAGGTTGCCCGGGTCAATTTGATTCTGAGGAATTATCCAGGCGTAGGGAGGTTCTTTCTGAAAGCGGGTTATAACATCCTTGGCCATTTTATACTTATTAAAAAGAAGCTCTTGACGGTACTTGGCGGCTACCTCCAGGACAGCCTTAGAGGCGGTCAAACAGTAATCGACCGCATCTTTCAGCCGCCACCAGCCTCCTTTCCAAGGGCTGGGATAAAAGGCAGCCATGGTTAAATCTTGATATTCAGGCGGGAAGTCCTGAACGGTATAAAATCGGGGAGTAGCATATCGGTAAAGGGCAGTTTCCGTTAAAATGGAAATAATATTGTGAGAATCAACCACCTGGGTGACATAACCAGGGTACCAAGTATCAAACACTATTCGCGAAATGGCTCCTTCCTTGCCTTCGGCATCAAAAGCCGCTCCCATGGCAGCCCCGATTAAATTTTGCCAACGGACAATAAGGGGGTGAACATTCGGATTGGTGGGCTCAGAATTGGGGGGGAGCCAGATTCTGGCCGGGAAGGGAGCAGTTTGGTGGTGGTTATATAAAATTACTGGATACCATTCCTGGTTTACCAGTCGGTTGATGTTCTGAGTCTCTTTTAAATTAGCAATATAAGAATCGCGGTTGTTATCGTGGCCGGCATAATAGTGGTATAAGTAGGGAAGGGGAGAGACTTCGTAAGGCGTTCCTAAATTCTTTTGATACCAATCGGCCACCATGTTCATTCCGTCGGGGTTGGCAAATACCAGCAGGCAAATTACTTCCTTTAGAATTTTTAAATTTTTTGGATCTTGAGCCGTCGCCAGGTCATAAGCTAATTGGACCAGGTGCTGAGCCGGGGCGCATTCGGTAGCATGGAGGCCGCCATCAATATAGACTATGGCTTTACCCTCTTCAGAGAGCTTCTGAGCTTCTTCGGGGGATAATCCCTCTGCCAGAGATAACTTTTTAATTATTTCCCGATAATGATCGAGGTTGGCTAAATTTTCTGGCGAAGAAATGACGGCATAATACATTGGCAGGCCGAGAGTTGTTTTTCCCATCTCCATCAGCTTGATTCGATCTGAAACCGAGGCTAATTTTTTAAGATAATCAATGGCCTGGTTATAATTTATCAGGTGGTAATCGGCTCCTATCTTAAATCCTAAGATATCTTCTGGAGCCGGAATTACCTGGGCTCTCAGCCCGGCAACCATAAATAAACAACAGAGAAAATAAACAATTAAAATAGACCGGTAACTTGGTTTTTTCATCCTTTTATCTCCTGGTTTTACTATTCAAAAGCATTTTCCAGATGTTCTATCTGAGGTTGCTCAGCCTGGTCCAGGCTGATGCTGATTACATCGAAGCGGCAATCGAGGTTATACAGATTATTAAGATAAAGATAGCCTTCAGCCGCTCGCCGCAAATATTGCTTTTTCCTTGGGGTCAGAGCTTCTTCCGGAAGACCAAAGTCAGCGGAGCTTCTGGTTTTAACCTCGATAAACACTAAATAATTTCCATCCCGGGCGATGAGATCAATTTCCGTATGGTGGAAATAGAAATGTCTTTCCAGAATTATATAGCCTTTATTTCTCAGATATTCAGCGGCAATCTCTTCACCCCAGAGGCCAAAAGGGAGTGAATTTATTTTATCTTTTTCCACCGGACGCCTTCTTTGGTATCTTCCAGGACAATTCCCTGTTGAGCTAATTCTTCTCGCAGTCTGTCGGCCAGGGCAAAGTTCTTTTCTTTTCTGGCTTTTTGCCGGAGCTCTATTTTTTCCATTATTTCCGGGGGCAGATTTTCCTCTTTTTTTTCAGGGAGAAGGGCGAGAACTTTATCCATCTCGTAAACTACTTCCCGGGCTTTTTTGGCCCCAGTCTGTTTGAGGCTGTCTTGAGCCAATCTTGAATTTATCTCCCTAATAAAATCAAATAAAGCGGCCAGAGCCGAAGATATATTTAGGTCTTCGGCCAGCTCATTTTTGAATCGGCTGAGGGAATTCTCGGATAATTTTTCTGCTTCCGGATCATCCCCGGCCGGCAGTGAGCGGTGCTCTAGTTCATAGACAAAATCCAGTATCCTTTGCCTTGAAGCCCGGGCTTGTTCCAGGCCTTCAAAGGTGAAATTAAGCATCTTGCGATAATGGGTCGAAAGCAAAAAATAGCGAATATCTATTGGATCATATTTTCTGGCTAAAAGATCCCGCAGAGTGTAAAAATTACCTTTAGATTTGGACATTTTCTGGCCGTCTACAATCAGGTGATGACAATGGAGCCAGTAGTTAACAAATTTTTGCCCATAAAAAGCCTCGGACTGGGCAATTTCATTTTCGTGGTGGGGGAAAATATTATCAATGCCCCCACAATGAATATCAAAAGTGGGGCCAAGATAACGAGTGCTCATGGCCGAACATTCAATATGCCAGCCTGGCCGCCCAGGACCGATTTCTGTTTCCCAGTAGGGCTCGCCTTCCTTAGCCTTCTTCCAGAGAGCAAAGTCGTGAACGCTTTCTTTCTCATATTCGTCCGCTTCAATTCTTACTCCGGCTTTAAGATCTTCCAGATTTATTTTGGATAGCCGACCATAATTGGGAAACTTGGCAAGGCTGAAATAAACAGAACCATCTTTCACATAGGCGTAACCTTTTTCTAATAATCCTTTGATCATCCGGACCATATCTGGAATATGCTCGGTCGCTCGAGGATAGTAATCCGCCGGCAACAGACGCAGGACTCTTACATCTTCGAAAAAGGCCTCGATATATTTTTTCGTGTAATCATTAAGAGAAAGGCCTTGCTCATTGGCTCCCCTGATAGTTTTATCGTCCACATCGGTGATATTCATAACATGTATGACTTTATAGCCATAAAAGAGCAAAAATCTTTTAAGCAAGTCTTCAAAAACATAAGCTCGATAATTGCCAAGATGAGCATAATCATAGACGGTAGGACCACAGGTATACAGGCGAACCTCACCTTCTTTTATCGGTTGAAACTCTTCAATTTTGCCACTCAGAGTATTAAAAAAGCGAATCATCTTCGTTATTATGTCCAATAAGGATGAAATCGTCAATAGGATAATCTGGCTTACTTTTTCTTCTTTCTAAAAGACAAAATTTATTGACGTTTTTTCTCAAAATATGACATAATTTAAAAGGGATTGGTTGATCTGAAAGGACAAGAGGTCATGAAAATTAAGGTTGGAATCAGGCGGGAAGATATTAATCGCTGGGAAAGGCGGGTACCACTTATTCCCGCGCATGTCCGGGAACTCAGCGAGAATTATCCCCTGATTTTTTATGTTCAGCCTTCAGCCATTAGAGTTTTTCCTGATAGCGAGTATTTAGCGGCTGGAGCCGTGGTCCAGGAAGACATCTGTCCGAGCCGGATTGTTTTAGCCATAAAAGAAATTCCGTTGAATCTTTTAGAGCCTGGCAAAACTTATGTATTTTTCTCCCATACGATAAAAGGACAGGCCCACAATATGCCCATGTTAAGAAAAATTTTAGAACTTGGTTGTACCCTGATTGATTATGAAAAAATGACCAATGAAAAAGGTCAGAGAGTTTTATTTTTTGGCAATTATGCCGGTCACGCTGGCCTGGTTAATTCTCTCTGGGCCTATGGTCAGAGATTGAAAATATTGGGAAGAGAGACGCCTTTTTTAAAGCTCCGCCAAGCGATTCATTACCTCAATTTGACCGAGCTAAAAGAAGAGGTTCAAAAGGTGGGCCGAGAAATAGAAGATAAGGGCCTTCCCAAGGATATAAGTCCATTTATCTGTGGATTTTTCGGCTACGGACACGTCTCCCGTGGGGCTCAGGAGGTTTATGACTTGTTACCAGCTGTAGAAATCAAGCCTTCTGACCTGGCCGAATTGGTAGAAGGAGGTTATTATTCTTCTCACCGGGTTTATAAAGTCGTCTTTAAAGAGGAAGACATGGTTCGACCCCGGGGTAATTTCAGCTTTGATCTTCAAGATTATTACCAGCATCCTGAAAAGTATTACCCAATAGTCGAAAGCTATCTCCCATATATCAGCGTGTTGATTAATGGGATTTTCTGGACTCCCAGGTATCCCAAATTCATCACCAGGGAGTTTTTAAAGGAATTTTACCGTCAGGAAAAGCAGCCGAGATTGCAAGTGATTGGTGATATCACTTGTGATATCAATGGCTCAATAGAGAGCACCATTCAAGCGGCTGATTCTGAAAATCCAGTTTATGTTTACGATCCGGTTACTGGCCAAGCTTCTTTTGGCTTCAAGGGGCGGGGACCGGTGGTGATGGCAGTTTATAACTTGCCGGCTGAACTGCCTCTGGAATCCTCGACTTTTTTCAGTCAGCAATTAAAAAATTATGTTCCCGGGATTGCTCTGGCTGACTATTCAGTTACTTTTGAAAAACTGTCGCTGGAACCGGTAATAAAAAAGGCAGTGATTGCCTACCAGGGAGAATTAACTCCTGATTATAAATATCTGGAAACATATCTTAAAATTTAAATAACGATTAATTTGGAAGTTATTCTTATTTTTTATAAAAAGAGAGGCCAAAGATGAAAAAAGTAACTGTTCTGGGCGCCGGGCTGGTAGCCGGACCTCTGGTTAAATATCTTCTTGACTATGACGAGATTAGGCTAACGGTGGCGGACATCGAAGAGGAAAAGGCTCGGCAATTAATTAAGGATCATCCCCGGGGCCGAGCGGTTAAAATTGATCTTCAAGACAGAAAAAGCCTAAAAGAATTGATTTCTGGGTCTGAAGTCGTCGTCAGCTTAGTGCCCTATACTTTTCATCCGTATGTGGCTGACCTCTGCTTAGAAATTGGCTGTAACCTGGTGACAGCTTCTTATGTCAGCCCTGAAATGAAAGCCCTGGACCATTTGGCCCGAGAAAAGGACTTAATTTTCCTTAATGAGGTCGGACTTGATCCTGGAATTGATCATATGGAGGCTAAGAGGCTAATAAATAGCGCCGAATCTCAGGGGGGAAAGGTAGTGAGTTTCATTTCTTATTGCGGCGGGTTGCCTGCTCCTGAGGCTAATGATAATCCTTTTGGTTATAAATTTTCTTGGAGTCCTCGGGGAGTTTTATTGGCTGGCCGCAATGAAGCTCGATACTTGAAGGATGGTCAGGAAGTGGTTATCCCGGCAGAAGAGCTTTTTTCTCATTATCAGCAGGTTGAAATATCCGGACTGGGTGTTTTTGAGGGTTATCCCAATAGAAACTCAATTATTTATAAAGAAATTTATAAGATTCCGCAAGTCAAAACCATGTTTCGCGGTACCCTTAGATATCCTGGCTGGTGCCTTAAAATGAAAAAAATCGGCGAGCTGGGGCTCCTGGATATAAATGAGAGAGAATGGAAGTCAAGGACCTACGCTGATTTTATTAGGGAACTATTAAAAATAGCACCGGAGGAACCTTTGATAGAAAAGGTAGCTGCGAAACTCCAACTCAGTCCTGATTCTGAGGTAATCAAGAGCTTTGACTGGCTGGGTCTTTTCAGCGACCGACGGCTGCCGGCCAACAGAATTTCACCCCTGGATCTGTTAGCTTCCCTGATGGTTGAAAAGCTTAAATATAAGGAAGGGGAAAGAGACTTATCGGTTCTTTACCATGAAATAATAGTGGAATATCGAAATGGCAAAAAAGAAAAAATTATTTCTTCCTTGATCGATTTTGGAATTCCTTATGGTCCAACTTCAATGAGCCGGCTGGTCGGCCTGCCGGCAGCGATAGCCACTCGGCTGATACTGGAAGGGAGGATAAAATTACGCGGCGTTCTTATCCCAACCTATCCGGAAATTTATGAGCCTATTTTGGAGGAATTAAAAACCTTGGGTGTTTCTTTCAGGGAAGAAAAAAATTTTATCTGAGCTTCAGGCTCAAAAGGAGGACCAGGTGAAAAGAGAACCCTATGTGGCTGGATATTTTTATCCGGACCGGAAGGAAATTCTTATTGAGACCATTGAATCATTCATTCCTGAGGTTAAAGAAAAAATAAAAGCCCTGGGAGTAGTCTCGCCTCATGCTGGATATGAATATTCAGGACCGGTAGCCGCAGCGGTTTATTCGGCCGTAATTATACCTGAGACAGTAGTGATACTGGCTCCAGCTCATCATCAGATAAATTCTTTGTTTGCTCTTTATGATAGCGGCAGCTGGCTTACCCCTCTGGGTCAGGTGCCCATCGAGGAAAGGTTAAGCGAACTCTTAGTTGGCGAAACCCAGCTGATCACTAGGGATCGGGAAGCTCACCGCAAAGAACATTCTATTGAAGTTCAGGTTCCCTTTTTACAGTATTTTCAGAAAAATCTTTCTCTTGTTCCTATCCTGGTCTCATATCAGGCTAATTATGAGAGTTTAGCGGAGCTGGGGCAGGCAATCTCCAGAGCAGTAATTAATTTTGATCGGCCGGTTCTTTTAGTCGCCAGCACCGATATGAGTCACTATGTTAGTCAGAAGATGGCGGAAGAGCTGGATCATAAAGCTATCTCTTTTATCGAAAGGCTCGACCCCCAGGGATTATTCCAAGTGGTTATTTCCTATGGGCTTTCGATGTGCGGTTTCCAGCCGACAGCTGCTATGTTGGTAGCGGCCAAGGCTCTGGGAGCAAAAGAGGGCAAGCTGATAAAATATCAAACTTCAGGAGATAGAACCGGAGATTATCGGGAAGTCGTCGGTTATGCCGGGCTGGCTGTCATCTGAGTTTATTGTTCTCGGCCGGTTGACAATTAATGTTTTTTGCGGTAAATAAAAGAAAAAAGGGAATATATGTCTTACTGTAAATTAGAAAATAAAGAAAAAATTATTCTTAATATGACGGTTGAGGCCTATCTTCAAACTGGCAAAGCGGTTAGTTCCGGGTATCTGGCGAGGAAATTAGAAAATAAAATATCGCCAGCTACGATCCGCCATGTTATGTCCAGCCTGGAGGAGAGCGGTTATCTATATCAACCGCATACCTCGGCTGGTCGGATTCCCACAGACGAAGGCCTTCGGTTTTATGTTAATAATTTGCTGAATGAGACTATTTTTGCCATCCCGGAATCAATCAGGATTTACCCGGAAGAGCTTTCAATTGAATCAGGGGATCTGGATTCGCTTCTTCTTCAGGTTAGCCAGATCCTGGCTAATAATTCTGATAATCTGGCCTTTGTGGTCTCGCCCCATATCTCCAGGGTGAACTTTGACCAGGTCAGATTTATAAAGCTTAAAGATAACAAGATAATGATTGTCCTCTTGTCTACTTTTAATCTGGTGCAGACAGAAGTGTTTGAAGTTCAGAATATTTTGGCTCAGGCCGAACTTGACCGGGCCGCTCAATACATAAATCAGAATTTCCGGGGGAAAAATCTGGCTTTTGTCCGGGATTACCTTTTTCGAGAATTGCCCTATCTGAGGATGAAGTACGAAGACTTGGTGGAAAAGCTCATTTCCTTGCTTAAGAATTACCCGCCCCCGGATAAAGAAAAAAGCAAGATATTCCTTCAAGGAACAGCCAGGCTCCTGGATAAAGCCGAGCTTTTTGATTTTCAAAAGCTAAAATCTTTATTCCAGAATTTTGAAGAAAAAGCTAATCTGGTTAAGCTGCTTTCTGAGGTGATCAGTCTTGATCGAGTGAAAGTCATTATCGGTTCTGAGCTCGAGCTTCCAGAAATTGCCGATTGTTCTTTGATTCTTTCTCATTATGGCCATCGAAATCAGATTCTCGGTTCATTAGGGATAATCGGGCCGAAGAGGCTTCCCTATGAAAAAATTATTCCCCTGGTTGATAATGTCGCCCGATATTTGACCAGGACGATAACTTTCCTGGAAAAAGGGGTGGAGCTATGAGCAACCAAAAACCGGAAGATGAAAAAAAAGAACCAATAGAAGAAAAAACAGATAAAAAGGAAGCGGTTAATAATTCAGAAATTGAAGATTTAAGGAAAAAGGAAGAACCTTTTGAGGTAAGCGAGGAAGAAGAAATTGAATATCTAACCTCTGAAGACGAAGACAAGGATCAGGCTTGTGAAACTGGAGAACCATCTAAGACTATCCCCGGTAAGTTGACAGACGAAGGTTTAATAAATAAACTTCAGCAGGAATTAAAAGCTAAGGAAAGCGAAATTAGTCAGCTACAGAAGCAGATAGAGGACCTTAAAGATAAATTTTTGCGGCAATTGGCTGAACTGGATAATATCCGTAAAAGGGCCGAAAAGGAAAAGGAAGAATATTTTCAGTATGCTCTCACTGACCTGCTGAGGGAAATATTGCCCATAATTGATAATTTCGAGAGAGCTTTAAAAACCTCGGACGAAACTGACGGCCGAACATTTAAGGATGGAGTTGAGCTGATTTACCGGATGTTGATTAACCTGTTGAAAAAATATGGAGTAAGGCCTATTGAGCTGAAAGATGATAAATTTGATCCAGCTTATCACCACGCCTTGGTTTCAGAAGAATCGGAAGAAGTCCAGGAGCCAAAAATCAAGGAAGAGTTGCAAAAAGGATATTTAATTCACCATCGACTTCTTCGACCGAGTATGGTAAAAGTAATAGTTCCTAAAAAGAATTGAGAATGTCAGAAGTAATCGGGATAGATCGGGGACCCCCTTATGTTTGTGTGCCTGGCGTGAAGGGCGCCCAGCCGGCGGTTATACCCAACTTAGAAGGAAATAATACCACTCCCTCAGTTGTTTCTTTTCTCCCTGGTGGCCAGAGGCTGGTTGGCTTACCGGCCTGGCGCCAGGCAATTACCAATCCAGAGGATACTGTTTATTCAGTTAAAAGGTTAATTGGAAAAAAATTTAATTCTCCAGAAATGGAGAAGCTCCGGGAAAAGCTCCCTTATAAGATTATTGAAGCTCCTAATGGAGATATCCTGATAGAAGCGGGGAAAAATATTTATACTCCCCAGGAAATTTCCGCTTTTATCCTCGGATACCTGAAGGAGTGCGCAGAAAATTATTTAGGCACAAAAGTGGAGGAAGCTGTTATCACCGTGCCTGCTTATTTCAATGATCATCAGCGGCAGGCGACCAAGGATGCGGCCACTATTTGTGGACTGAAGGTCCTAAGAATTATAAATGAACCAACCGCCGCCAGTTTAGCCTATGGTTTTAATACCAGGAAAAATGGGAAGGTGGCGGTCTATGATTTGGGTGGTGGCACTTTTGATATTACTGTTTTAGAAATTCATGACGGAGTCTTTCATGTTCTCTCGACCAGCGGAGACACTTTCTTGGGAGGAGATGATTTTGATAACCGGCTAATTGGATATCTTTTAGACGAGTTTTATAAGGAGCAGGGGATAGATCTCAGCCAGGATAAATATGCCCTCCAGCGGATAAAAGAAGCTGCTGAAAGAGCTAAGAAAGAGCTATCTTTTACTCCCGAAGTGGAAATTAATCTGCCTTTTATCTGCTCCAGTGACCGGGGTTCCCTTCATATCCAGAAGAAAATTAACCGAAGTTTTCTGGAAAATCTAACCCGGGATCTGGTGGAAAAAACCATAAACATTTGTGCTCAGGCTTTAAAAGATGCCGGGCTGGATGTTTCCAGAGTTGATGAGGTCATTCTGGTCGGGGGACAAACCAGGATGCCCCTGGTAAGACAAGCGGTGGCTGATTATTTTGGCCGTCAACCGGCTGGTCGGATTAACCCGGATGAAATTGTGGCTATAGGTGCGGCCCTCCAAGCGGAAATAATTAAAGGCTGGGCCAAGGAGCTGGTTTTACTCCTTGACGTCACTCCTTTTTCCTTGGGAATAGAAACGGAAAAAGGCATTTTTCAAAAAATCATAGAAAAAAATACTACCATTCCGGCCAGGAAAACCATGGCTTTTACCACAGTTGAGAATAATCAAAGGCGGGTTAAAATTCATGTCCTCCAGGGAGAAAGCCTTATAGCGGCAGAAAATAAATCTCTGGCTACTTTTGATCTGGTCGGTATTGATCCGGCTCCGGCTGGAGTTCCCCAGATTGATGTAACTTTCGAAATAGATGCTGATGGAATTCTCCGGGTTTCAGCCAGAGATGCCGGAACTGGAAGAGAACAAAAAGTGGAAATAAAACCGGCGGCCGGCCTTCTGCCCGAACAACTCGAAGAGATTATAAAAAAAAGAAGAAAGAAGGATATAGAGGCGACTGATGATGAAGAAGGATTACTATGAAATTCTCGGTGTTTCCAGGCAAGCTTCACCTGAAGAAATCAAGAAAGCCTATCGACAGGCGGCTTTGAAATACCATCCGGACCGCAATCCAGGGAATAAGGAAGCTGAAGAAAAATTCAAGGAAGCGGCGGAAGCTTATAGTGTTCTGATGGATCCGGAAAAAAGGGCAATCTATGATCGATATGGCCATCAAGGACTCCAGGGACAGGGGTTTGAAGGATTCAGCGGTTTTGACTCCTCAATTTTTCAGGATTTTGAAGATATCTTGGGAAACTTTTTTGGTTTTAATTTTTCCAATTTTTTTGGTCAGGAAACCGCCCGTAAACCCAGGCCTCAACGGGGAAGGGATCTGGCCTTGGAACTACAAATTACCCTGGAAGAAGCGGCGGCGGGGGGAGAAAAAGAGCTTAAAATTACCCGGCATGAGCTTTGCCCGGTTTGCCATGGTTCTAAACTAAAGCCGGGAACCAGAAAAACTATCTGTCCTTCCTGTCAGGGGCGTGGTCAATTGCGTTATCAACAGGGATTTTTTACTATTACCCGGACCTGTTCTCATTGTGGGGGAACAGGAGAAATAATAGCTACTCCTTGCGAAGAATGCCAGGGCACTGGCCGAATAAAAGAAAAGAAACAATTAAGGGTGAAGATACCTCAAGGAGTGGATGAAGGTACCAGATTGAGAATAGTGGGTGAGGGGGAAGCTGGTGACCAGGGGCAGCCAAGAGGTGATCTTTACATAATTATAAAAATTAAAAAGCATCCCTTTTTCGAACGACGGGGAAGAGACCTTTATACCGAAATTTCAGTAAGTTTTTCGCAAGCCGCCTTAGGAGCAAAAATAGCCATTCCATTGCTCAATGGTGATTCTGAAATTCTTAAAATTCCGGCTGGCGTCCAATCGGGGGAGGTATTTAAAATAAAAAATGCAGGCATCCGAGATCTGGAAGGACGTCGACCGGGTGATCTTTATGTGCGGATTATAGTAAAAACACCAGAGAAACTCGATCGGGAGCAAAAGTCTCTGCTTAGCAAACTGGCCGAGCTGAGAGGAGAAAAATTAGAAGAGGTAGATAACTCAATTCTCGAAAGGTACAGAAAAATTATTGAGAATAACGAAAGTGACCAGTAACCAGTTTTTTATAAAATCCCTTCCCGGCGGGATGGAACAATTTTTTCTGGCCGGCGAAGAGCATCATCATCTTTTCCGGGTGGCCAGGGTTAAAGCTGGTGATTTTATCTGGCTGACTGATGGCCAAGGGCATCGTCTTCAAGCCGAAGTAATTAAGATTGAAAAGGATAAAACCTGGCTCCGCCCCTGTCTGACGATCAAAGAAAATCTCAAAACCAACATTATCTTGGGTCTAAGTCTTATTAAGCCAGCTGCTTTTGAGCTGGTAATTCAAAAAGCCACTGAGCTCGGAGTGACGGAAATCCAACCTCTCATAGCGGCCCGGTCTCAGAATTTTAATCGGACTAAATTGGAAGCCAAAAAAGGTCGCTGGGAAAAGATAGTTAGAGAAGCCCTGAAGCAAGCTAAAGGAGCTGTTCTGCCAGTTATAAATTTTCCTGTATCCTTAAAAGCCGGTCTAAATAATGATCCTGAAGCTTTAAAATTTTATTTAGATGAGGAGAGCGAATGGCGTTTTCGTGATATACTATTAAAGCCAGCGCCGGAAGAAGTAACTTTGTTAGTCGGACCAGAAGGAGGCTGGACAACGGAAGAAAAGGAGATGCTAAATAAAGCTCGATATATCGGGTTGAATCTTGGAGGACGGGTGTTACGAGCGGAGACGGCCGCAATTTCCGCCCTGGCTTTAATCTCTCATTTTTGGAATTGGTAATATGTTTTTGCAGGGACAGAAGGTCGGCAAATATGAAATTCTTCGTTCCTTAGGGAGCGGTGGGTTTGGTTCAGTCTACTTAGCCCGGGACACCTGGCTGGATATTAAGGTGGCGATAAAAGTTCCTCATAAGCAATCTACCGAGCTTTATAAATTGCTCAAAGAGCCGCGACTGCAGGCCGCGTTGAATCACCCGAATATAGTCAAAGTATTAGCAGCTGAGAAAGAAAAAGATGTTTTTTTCATGGTAATGGAATATGTCAAGGGCAAATCCCTGGAAAAAATATTAGAGAAGGAGAAAATTCTTGATTGCGATCGGGCTATAGATATAGTGAAGCAAATCGCCTATGGAGTTGATCATGCCCATAAAAATAAAATTATCCACCGCGATCTCCGGCCTTCGAATATTCTGGTTTCTGAAGAAGGCACAGTGAAGATTACCGATTTCGGGACCTCAGCTTGGTTAAATTCTACTCAGTATGCTTCTACTCGAATCGGCTCGCCTCCTTATATGGCTCCGGAACAATTTTTAGGTAAGGCTTCATATAGCTCCGATATTTATTCTCTCGGCTGTATATTTTATGAATTGCTTGTTGGTCGCCCGCCAATTTTTGATCCTGATCCTTTTAAAATACTGGAAAAAGCCCAGCAGGGAAAGATAACTCCGCCCCGGCTGAAAAATATGAAAATTCCCAAAGAGATAGATGTTCTGATTATGAAATGCTTAGCCCCTAAGGTTGAAGACCGAGTTCAAAGTGCTGCCGAAATAATCCGAGAACTCTCTCGGCTTAAGGGAAAAGAAGAAAAAAACGGCCAGCTGGAAGATATTTTTATTAGAATTAAGGCTCGCGAAGAACGCCAGACCACCCTGTGCTGGAATTGCCACCGTCCGTTGCCTTATAAAGCTAAGGTTTGTCCTTATTGTGGAGAAAATGTTTAGACCGGCCTGGCCAGTTTTTAAATTGACTTTGAATTTAGCCTGAGATACTATAAAAACAAACTTGAGTTTTTAAGAGTCAGGGTGTAAAAAGGAATGAAGAATCCCGGCGAAAAGATTGACTCTAATGAATTATTTAACAGCGACCAAAGCCTGAGTTTTTTTATTCTCCTGGGTGAATTTAGAAATAAAGAAAAAAGGGGAGGGTCTGATGATTATTGATGATTTTTTAAAAATTGCTATTGAGAGAGATGCTTCGGATTTGCATTTAAAAGCCGGGAACCATCCGATGATTAGAGTCCATGGAACGTTAATTCCCCTGGTTGGTTTTCCGCGGCTAACGCCTGATGATACTCAAGATTTGGCCAACCAGATTATGACCGATTATCAAAAGAAAAAGCTAAAAGAAGAATTTGATGTGGACCTGGCTTACAGCCTTCCGGGGTTTGGCCGATTCCGGGGAAATATATATTATCAAAGAGGGTCGTTGGCTATTTCTTTAAGAATTATCCCATTGGAAGTAAGGTCCATTCGGGAATTGCTTCTGCCTGAGGTTTTAGAGAAAATAGCTTTTTATCCCCGTGGGCTGGTCTTAGTTACTGGAACCACCGGAAGCGGAAAGACAACTACCCTGGCGGCCATGATTGACTATATCAATACCTACCGTCGGGAAAATATCATCACCATTGAGGACCCGATTGAATATCTTCACAAAGATAAAAAAAGCACCATCAGCCAGAGAGAAGTAGGAATGGATGTCTTGAATTTTTCCCGCGGGCTGAGGGCCTGCTTGCGTGAAGACCCTGATGTGATTCTGGTTGGGGAAATGCGCGACTTGGAAACCATCGAAACGGCCCTGCTGGCAGCTGAGACTGGCCATCTGGTATTCAGCACTTTACATACCCTTGATGCTCCTGAAACCATCAACCGAATTATTGCCACTTTCCCTCCACATCACCAGCGTCAGGTAAGACTACAATTGGCCAGTGTTTTAAGAGCAGTTATCTCCATGCGCCTGGTACCACGAATGGATGAACAGGGAAGGGTTCCAGCAGTCGAGGTGATGATAACTACCCCTTATATTCAAGAATGCATAATTGACCGGGATAAAACTGGTTTAATTCGAGATGCCATTGCAACCGGAGTTTCCCAATATGGAATGCAGACTTTTGATCAATCGATATATCAATTATATCGTGACGGCTATATCTCCTTCGAACAGGGGATAAAGTATTCTTCTAATCCGGATGCTTTTAAATTAAGGGTTATGGGGATTCAATCTACTCTGGATATTGCCCTGGAGCAAATGGAAAAAGAAATGGTCAAAGTTGAAAGAGCTGAAGGAGGGGGTGAAGAGGAAAGTTAAAGGATGATGAAAGCTAATGACATCAGAGCGTCTTTTCTGGAGTTTTTTGAAAAGAGAGGACATCATATCGTTCCCAGTGCGTCTTTGATTCCCAAAGACGATCCCACCTTGCTTTTTACCAATGCCGGGATGAACCAGTTCAAGAATATTTTTCTGGGGCTGGAAAAAAGAAGTTATTCCCGGGCGGTCAGCGTGCAGAAATGCCTCCGGGTCAGCGGAAAACATAATGATCTGGATCAGGTTGGCCGGACTCCCAAGCACCATACGTTTTTTGAAATGCTGGGCAATTTTTCTTTCGGGGATTATTTCAAAGAGCTGGCCATAAGTTATGCCTGGGAACTGATTACTGAAGTATTTAAGTTGCCCCCGTCCAGATTGTATATCACCATCTACCAAGAAGATGAAGAGGCTTTTAATATCTGGAATAAAAAGATAGGAATAGATAGCTCTCGGATTTTCCGGTTTGGGAAAAAAGATAATTTCTGGGCGATGGGCGAGACCGGTCCGTGTGGTCCGTGCTCTGAAATTCATTATGACCTGGGAGAAGAGATAGAGAGAGGTATTCCTGAAGAGCTTATTGAAAAAGGCAGTGATCGGTTTGTGGAACTCTGGAATTTGGTCTTCATGGAAAAGTTCCAGAGGGAGGATGGCGAGTTGCTTCCTTTGCCCAAACCTTCCATTGATACCGGCATGGGTTTGGAAAGAATGGCCGCAGTTCTCCAGGACAAGAAGAGTAATTATGAAACTGATCTTTTCCTGCCGATAATTGAGGCTATCTGTCAGGAAACCGGCAAAGAATATCCATCTGGGGGAGAAGAAGATATCTACATCCGGATTATCGCCGATCATATCCGGGCAATCACTTTTCTCATAGGCGATGGAGTTAGTCCATCTAATGAAGGCCGCGGATACGTTTTGAGGCGCCTTATCCGGCGAGCCTATCGGAGAGGAAACCTGCTCGGGCTTGATAAACCGTTTCTTTACCGGCTGGCCAGTACGGTGGGCGATATTATGAAAAAAGCCTACCCTGAACTAATAACTTCCCTGCCTTATATCAGCCGGGTTTGCTTGGCCGAAGAAGAAAGATTTGCCTATACTTTAAGCTCGGGACTACGTTATTTTGAACAATTGGCTGAAGAAACCATTGCTTCGGGCGATTCGGTCATTCCTGGAGATAAGATTTTTAAGCTTTATGACACCTTTGGCTTTCCAATTGATCTCTCGCAGGAACTGGCTAAGGAAAAAAATCTGGAAATTGATGAAGCCGGTTTTCAAAAAGAACTTGAAGTCCAAAGAGAAAGAGCTCGACAATCCTGGGAAGGAGAAGCCAGAGCCAGAGAAAAATCAATCTACCAGGCTTTTAAGAATTTGAAAACTGAGGCTGTTTTCTATGAGAAAGAAGAAGTTGAAGAGACCGAAGTCCTGGCAATAATCAGGGATGGGAAAACCATCGGCTCCCTGAGCGAAGGGGAAAGCGGAGAGGTTATTCTGTCGGTGACTCCATTCTATGCTGAATCTGGCGGTCAGGTCGGGGATACGGGCATTTTAAAAGGGCCGAACTTTTTTGGAGTGGTAGAGAATACTTTTTCTCCATTGGCCGGTTTGATTGTTCATCAAGTTAAGGTTTTAAGCGGCGAGCTTAAGACCGGGCAAAAAGCTATGGCCGTGGTTGATTCAGCCAGAAGGAAAGCTATAAGCCGCCATCATACCGCCACCCATTTGTTGCACGCCTCTTTAAGGCAGATTCTGGGCGATCATGTTCGGCAATCGGGTTCTCTGGTGAGTCCCCAGAGGCTCAGATTTGATTTCACTCATTTTGCTCCTCTTACCGACGAAGAAATTAGGCGAGTAGAAAGGTTGATTAACGAAAAAATCCGCCAGAATCTTGAAGTTACTACCAAAGTTACCTCCTTAGAAGAAGGATTGGCTGAAGGAGCCATGGCTATTTTTGAAGAAAAATATGGAGAAAAAGTCAGGCTGGTAAAGATAGGTGACTTCAGTAAAGAATTATGCGGGGGAATTCATGTGAAAAGTACCGGGGAAATAGGCCTTTTCAAGATAATATCAGAATCGAGTGTGGCCGCTGGATTAAGGAGAATTGAAGCCGTGACTGGAGAAGAGGCCTTTAATTATGTGGAAGAAATTGAGGAGCGGCTCCATCAGCTTTCCAGGAAGTTAAAAGTTAACCCAAAAGAATTGCTAACCCGGGTAGAGAAATTGTTAAAGAATCTTGAAGAAAAAGAGGAAGAAATAAAGCAGCTGAAACAAAAATTGCTTTTTCAATCAGAGCAATCAGCCGAGGCTAAAACTACAGAAGTCAGTGGAATAAAAGTTGTCAGTCAGAAGTTTGAAGGACTGGATTTAGAATCATTAAGAAACTACGCTGATTCTCTTAAACAGAAAATCAAATCAGGAGTCATAGTTTTAGCTTCGACCAAGGATGAGCGAGCTCTTTTGGTCGTGGCGGTGACGCCGGACTTAATAGGCAAAATACAGGCTAACAAGCTAATTAAAGATCTGGCTCGGATAATTGGCGGTGGAGGAGGGGGGCGGGCTGACTTTGCTCAGGCTGGTGGCCCCGGGGTAGAAAATGTTGATAAAGCTCTGGAAAAATGTTTTGATTTTCTCCCAAAAAATTTATAAAATCACCTCAAAAGGTGATTGCCAAAAAAGGCAATATTAATTATTGAATAATTAAGATGGCCAGAGGGAAGGCAGGATTAATTTTCGGAATTATTATTTGCTTGGGGGTGGCTCTTTCCTCTTTGGGGTTTTCTTCAACCGTTGAAGAATTGAAGGCCAG
The DNA here is from genome assembly GCA_002877915.1 of Candidatus Aminicenantota bacterium. Lineage (GTDB taxonomy): Bacteria > Acidobacteriota > Aminicenantia > Aminicenantales > Saccharicenantaceae > Saccharicenans. Next base: position 6,428 of record PNJE01000075.1, on the reverse strand, counting down.
ATTTGATCCAATTATTCAAAAGGTGGCCGCTAAGCATGGAGTGCCAGCCGATTTTGTTCGGGCGGTGATTAAGGCTGAATCCAATTATGATCCTTTGGCCGTTTCAGAAAAAGGGGCTTTTGGATTAATGCAACTTTTGCCCGAAACTGCCCGGAGATATGGGGTGGTGAATATTTTTGATCCCGAGCAGAATATAGAAGGTGGAGTTAAGTATCTTAAGGATCTAATTAAACAATATCAGGGTAACCGCAATTTGGTGCTGGCAGCTTATAACGCCGGTCAGCTGGCCGTGGAAAAACATAATGGTGTGCCACCTTACCCGGAAACCAGAAATTATTTAAAAAGGGTGGAATATGATAAGCCCTATATTAAAACTAAGACAATTATTTATCGCTATTATGATGAAAGAGGGCGACTTTGCCTGACCAATAACCCCTATTATCTTTCGAGAAAAGCCGAATAAAAAATTAGGGGTTACTCCTTTTTCAAGAATCCTTTTACCTGGAGAGAGGAGGGAATTATCTCAAAACTGGCCGGCAGCCGGCCGACCTGTTCCCCATCTAATTCAATAAGGACAGGTTCGGGAGTTAATGGAAATACCTTAATCTGACGTCCTCGAAGCATGGTTACTTTATGGTAGGAGAGGTGGCTGCCATTAATCAGTTTCCAGCCGTGAAGGCAGAATTCGATAAACTTTAAGCTTTTCACCAGGACAATATCAAAAAGATTATCATCGAGCTTAGCCAGAGGAGCAATCTTCAGGCCTTTGCCGAATATCCGGCCGTTGGCGATAGCCCCAATAAGATAATGCCCAGAGACTTCTGGTTGGTCATTAACCGCTACCCTGACTTTTTGGCCCCGGAAAGAAATCATCGTTTCAATCAGACAGCGAACATAAGAAGAAGCTTTCCTTTTCAGTCTTTCTTCGTTGACTTTTCTGACCACTTCTCCTCCAAGGCCGAAATCAGCGATATTTAAAAAATAGCGGCTGGCCTGCTGACCGTCAGGACTGGAATAATTTACTCGACCGACATCGATTGATTGATCTGGAGCTTCTGAAATGAACTTAATCGCATTTTTCAGATTGCGAGGAATATTCAGGCTGCGGGTCAGGTCGCAGCCAGTTCCAGAAGGAACAATACCCAACGTAGCCTGAGGATTAATTACTTTCTGTTGATCAAAAAAGCCGTTGGCAATTTCATTGACTGTTCCATCGCCACCGACTCCTATCAACAGCTCGGTGCCTTCTTTTAAAGCTTCTCGGGCCAGCTCGGTAGCCTGAAATGGTCTTTCGGTAAAATCATACTTGAATTCTTTAAAGAAACTCTTTAAGCCTTCTTTTATCTCTGACCAGCGGTGTCTGGTCTTACCATTATTAGAGGCTGGGTTGACTATCACTCGGGTTTTTAGCAACCGGTGTTTCATTTTGAGCTTCCTTCGATTTTTTGGGTTCATAAAGTGAATAACCGATTAAGCCCCCAATAGCTCCAAAAAAGGCAAAAATCACGCCCGATATCAATATATTAACCAGGAAAAAAGTCGGGTTCCACCCCTGATAGCGGGCGGCTAATAATCCATTCCAACCGGAAGGCAATTGATCAGAAAATCTGGAAAGGCTGGCCAGGAATCTCTTGGTGGCAGCGAAATACACTGGACTGAGAGGAATGGCCAGGAGACTGTTTATTATCGCCGCAAATACGCCTGAAAGAACGCCTACCAGTAGGCCGTCAGCAGTTTTAAGCGGGAACGGTGTTTGCTTAATTAATAGGTAAGCAGAGAAAAAGCCTCCGGCTATCACCCAGAGACAGCAGAGACAATTTAAAGAGACAGCCGAGATAAAACCGGCCAGAGATCCCCCAATCAAGGCTGGAAGAAAATAGCTCGGTTCTTTATTATTCATATTAAAACCTCAACACTCGATAAACCGCTTAATTTTAAAACTAAAGCCCGTCTTAAAGCAAGTTAAAATTTAGTACTCAGTCTATCAGCCAGCTCACTAATGGCTTTAAACCAGAAAAAAGGGATAATGGCCGACCAGATGACACCAGATATAGTTTTTATCCAAAGGGGAGAGGAGGCTATCCCGAGCAAATTACTGAAAAAATCTATTCCCATTGGAATAGCTGAGACAATAATTAACATTGGCCGGGAACTTATCCAGCCAGTCAGCTTCCTTTTCCAGATAGGATAAATAAGGGCGCTGAGAAAAAAGCCGGCATAAATTCCCAAGCAGCGGCTGCAGACCGCCAGCTGGTGACCAAAGATAAAATAACTTCGAGATGGCTGCTGATGGCAGAGGGGAGAATAGAGGAGATAAATGAAAGCGCTTAAGGTCGGTTGTCGGTTATAAAATAATGGGGCCAAAAAAACACTAAACAATATCAAACCAGAAATAATAATAGTCAGCCACCAGCCGATTTTTTCATATTTTCCCATTAGAATTGGATTTTAATAAAAATTTGACTTTGAGCCAATAAATAAGATAAATTTTCCAATAAGGAATGGAAGGAGGCCGGCCGGATGGAAAGGCATTTTCATTTTCTAACAATTTTTTTATTGGTGATTTTCATAATTTGCCCTCTGGCTTTGCCACAATCACAGGAGTCGACTGACATTTTAGCCAAGAATTCTTATGGAGTAATAATAATCACAGCCTGGGACAATAGCCAAAATGTCGTCGGTGAGGGAACTGGCTTCATAATAGGTGAAAATATAATTCTCGTTCCTTACCATATCGTGTCCTCTGCTTCAGAAGCTGAAATTACTACTAATTCTGGCAAAAAATTTAGAGTGGAAGCCTTGGTTGCTGCAGACCCAAAATATGACTTGGCTATTGTCCGGGCTAAAGGTAAGTTTGAGTTTCTCACGTTGGAAAGTGGAGCTACTCTGGAAAAAGGCGCCCGGCTATGCGCCCTGAGTGAAATAAATAATCAGGTCATTATTACCGAAGGGCAGCTGCGAGATTGGCTGGAGCTATCTCCGGGGATTAGGGTGATGGATATTGCTATGACTCTGGAAAAGGTGGCTTGCGGCTCGCCCCTTTTTAACCCTCAAGGGAAAGTCGTCGGTTTGGCTTTAGTTCTGGAACAGGGAGTTAAATTTGGAGTTTCCTTGGAGCCCATCCTGGCGATGAATAGATTTGCCAAGGGCACCGAATTAAAGGCCATTAAAAAAGAAAATTATTTTGATACCTCAGAAGGGGCATACCTGGCTGGGAAAGCCGCCTACCTGTTGAATGAGCCCGGCCTGGCGACTAGGTACATAGAAAAATATGTCAAGCTGAAGCCCGACGATTTTGAGGCTTATCTTTGCCTCGGCCGTTGTTATTATCAGCTGAGAAATTTTAATGACTCATATAATAATTTCGTCCAGGCTCTCCGGCTGAAGCCCGATGACCCGCAAGTGTTCTATGGCCTGGGACTTAATTTTTTAGCCCAACGGAAGTTCAAGGAAGCAATTGAGCAGATGGAAAAAGCAGTGGCTAATAAAATTGACTCCAAAGAAATTTATTTTGAACTGGGCTCGGCTTATGAAGAATTGCAGGACTTTCCTAAGGCGGCTGAAAACTATCAAAAGTATGTCCAGAGCCAGCCCCAGAATCCCTGGAGTGGCTGGTTAAAACTGGCCCAGGCCTATCAGAATTCTAAAGCCATTGACCAGGCTATTTTGGCCTATAAGGAAGCTATTAAACTCAAGCCAGATGATATCAAATCATATTATAGTTTAGGGCAGCTGCTGGCCGCCGCCGGCCAGTATGCCGAAGCGGAAGCGGCCTTTAAGAAGTTGATAGAAATAAATCCCAAAGATGCAGTTACCTATTATAATCAGATTATTCAGATGTATGACCGAGCTGGAGATTATGAAAAAGCAATAGAAGCAGTTAAAAAAATTATAGAAATTAATCCCAAAAATGAAGTAGCTATCTATAACCTGGCCATAATGTATTTCAAGCTTAACAAATTGGAAGAAGCAGTAAAGGCTCTGAATGATTGTTTAGCTTTAAAAAATGATTATACCTATGCCTGGTATAACCTCGGTCTGGTCTACAATAAGATGAATAAACATCCAGAGGCGGTCGAAGCTTTTAAAAAGTACAATTCCCTGGCTCCTGATGATCCTAACGGCTGGTTGAACATTGGGTTGGAGTATATGCTGATGAAAAATTTTGAAAAGGCCCTGCCGTATCTGGAAAAAAGTGTTCAGCTGAAACCGGATAATCCGGTGGCCCAGTTTAACCTGGCAATAACTTATCTCAATCTTCACGATAATTATAGCGCCCAAGAAGTACTGAAGGTTCTCGAAAGACTGGATAAAAGTTTGGCTGATCGCCTGAGGAAACTTATTAAATAACCGCTTCGGGCTGCAGATTGACTGATTTATAAATTTATGGTATTTAAGTATCTTATTTTTCCTTTCGCCCGCAGGTAAAAGCATTTAAAATCAACCTTTAAAAATGGGCAGGTGGCGGAATTGGCAGACGCACTAGGCTTAGGACCTAGTTCCTGAATAAGGAGTGCGGGTTCGATTCCCGCTCTGCCCACCATTAAAATTAAAGGATAGACAGAGAAAAAGGGCAGGGAAATAATCTAATATCTAATTACCTGATAAGGAAATAAAATGGAAGAAAAGCCTAAGGAAGATGAGTTGAAAACCACTAATCCTACCATCCGGGAACTGGACCTGGAAATTTCGCCTGAGGTGGTTAAAAAGGAATATGAGAAAATCCTTAAGGAATATACCAGCAAAGCTAAATTGCCTGGTTTCCGAAAAGGTTATGCCCCAAAAGAGATGGTCCAGAGGATGTTTGAGGCCGAGATTAAAGAAGCAGTCCTGGATAATTTAATTCCAGAAAATTTACAACGGGAGCTTGAGGTTCTGAACATTAGACCGGTTAGTGTGCCCACAGTTAAATCGGTCGACTTTGACCTGGAAAAAGGCATCAAGTACCGGGTTTCCTTGGAAATTTGGCCCGAATTCAGCTTGCCGGATAATTATCTGGATAATAAGATAAAAAAACCAGAAATAAAGATCGACGATTCAGAAATTGATCGGATAATCAAAAACCTTCAGGAAAAAGCCGCTGAATACCTGCCAGTGAATGACCGAGGGGCCAAAGATGGAGATTATGCCATTATTGAGATTCAAGGAAAGGACTTGGCCAGCAAAAAGTATCTGCCGTTAGAAAAAGTGGCTGTCCTCATCGGACATTCTGAAAATGAACCCCAGTTGAACAAGGCTTTAGCTGGGATGAAGCCTGGAGAAGAGAAGGTATTTCAGGTAAACTACCCCGAAGATTATCAGCAAAAAAAATTCGCCGGCAAGCAAATTGAATACCGCCTGAAATTGTTGGAGATAAAAGAAAAGAAATTGCCAGAGTTAAATGATGACTTTGCTCAAAGTTTCGGGGCAGAGGTAGCCAGTCTCGAAGAAATGAAGAGTAAAATCCGTCAGGATTTGACTAATCATTTAGCGGCCGAAGCGAGAGAAAGGGCTATCCATGAATTTCTGCAGAAATTAGCAACGGCCGTTAATTTGACTCTTCCTGAAAGTCTGGTAAAAGAAGAAGCTCAATCAATAATAAGCCAAGAATTCACTCGGGAACAATTGCAAAAGATGCCGCGGGAAATTTGGCCTCAAATTGCTGAAGAAGCCAGGAAAAAAGCTGAGGATAATCTCAGATACCAGGTGCTGTTGAAGAAAATAGCTGAAAAAGAGGGCTTATCAGTATCTGAAGAAGAGTTGGAAGAAGATTTAAAAAAGGCTTCCGCCGAGCGTCATATACCCCTGGACCAGCTAAAAGCAGCATTGAATAGAGAAAACAGGCTGGAAGATTGGAAATATAGCCTGCTTTTAAACAAAGTCGTTGACTTTTTGGCCAATAATATTATAATAGAATAAAGTTTTTCTATGGTCTTAATTCCATTCGTAATTAAATCTGATGGCCGCAGCGAGCGTGGTGATAATATGCATTCTCGGCGGCTAAAGGGTCGGATAATCTTTTTAGTGATGGCTCGATTGCTTTGTCTGGAAGATGAGGCCCAAGAGAAGGATTTTTATTTTTATATAAATTCACCGGGGGGCAGCCTAACTGCCGGCCCTGGGAAATAAGATAGCATGCAAGTTATTAATGCTCAAATAAGCACAATTTGCCTTGGGCTAGCATTCATCCTAAGGACGGTGATTTTAGCCGCAGGAAATCAGGAAAACAGGTATTTTATTCCTAGTCCCAAGAAAAAAACCCAGGACTGAATTTTCCAAGATTTCAGGCCGGGCATCTTAGAGGCTACTGAATGACGATAAACCATCAATCCATTAAAACAGCAGTCAGAGGCAGTTTCTGTCGGCGGACTCAAAAAATGGTATAATTAAATCGTAAAAGAATAGGCTTTGAGCTATGATAAATATAAACAGATAATTGGAGCTTAAAA
>PNJE01000042.1 GCA_002877915.1 Candidatus Aminicenantota bacterium | reverse complement strand
ACATTTTTGAAATCCCAGCCACTCAGATACGACATACCTATTCGGTGCTGACCGTGGTCGGTGGGCGGATAATGCATCAAAGCGAGAAATAGGATCTCACGTTTATTTATATTTTTTATTGTCTATTGAGATTTAGTGACTTGAGATTTTCTGGAGCCAGAATTCAGGGCTCTCTTTTTTAGTTGGATTTGTTGACATAAAAAATTCGGAAAATTATAGGGTGTCCCGAATTTTGGGGACTTTATTTTTTTTATTTCTGAGTTATAATGATGGCAGAAATCTTATTAATTTACTCGGAGAAACATCATGGTCATCGCCGAATTATCCATTTTTCCCACTTCGGAAGGCTCCTCCGTCAGCCGTTATGTTAAAGAAGTGATAAAAGTAATAGAAGCCTCTGGTCTGCGGGCCGAGACGGGAGCTATGGCTACGACCGTAGAAGCACCAGACCTGGAAGCTATCCTGAAAGTGGTAGCTGATTGCCATAAAAAGTTGCTGGAACTTGGTGTCAAAAGAATTCATATAGACTTGCGCGTTGACCATCGCTTGGATAAAGAAGCGACGATTGATTCCAAGCTTAAAGCTATAGGCAAAAAATAAATCACGGATAAATTTCTAAAAATTCAAGGAGGACAAAATGGTGGCCATTAAAGACGAAGGTTTTTCTTCCAATGCCATGAAAATTTTGAAAACCCGCTATTTTATGAAAAACGAAAAAGGAGAATTTATAGATAAAAAACCTTCTGATCTTTTTCGGCGAGTAGCTGATTACATAGCTTCCGCTGAAAAAACAAAAGAGGAACAGAAAGAATGGGCAGATAAATTTTTCCAAGCAATGATGAATCGGGATTTTATTCCCAATAGTCCCACCTTGACCGGAGCTGGTCGGGATATGTGCCTCAGTGCTTGCTTCGTCCTGCCGATCGAAGATTCCATGGAGTCAATTTTTGAGGCGGTTAAGAATGCCGCCCTCGTCCATAAAGAAGGCGGAGGAACAGGCTTCGATTTCAGTCCACTTCGCCCAAAAGGAAGTTTTGTCCGCAAAACCCAGGGAGTAGCCTCAGGTCCGGTCTCTTTTCTTAAAGTCATTGATGCGGCCACTGAAGCGGTCAAACAGGGAGGAACCCGGCGGGGGGCCAATATCGGTTTGCTGAGGGTGGATCATCCTGATATTGAAGAATTTATTACTATGAAGCGCGATGGCAAAACCCTAAACAATTTTAATATCTCGGTTTCAATAACCGATGAATTTATGAAAGCTTTGAAACATGACGGAGATTACTGGTTATACAATCCTTATTTAAAAAAGAAAACCGCCAAGAAAAAAGCCGGCGATATTTTCAAGCTAATTGTAGAATCAGCCTGGGCCGTCGGGGATCCTGGTTTGATTTTCATCGACCGCATTAACCAGCTTAACCCTACCCGCGAGCTTGGGCCCATCACCGCCACTAACCCTTGCGGCGAGCAACCTCTCCATCCTTATGAATCTTGTAATCTCGGTTCTATTAATGTTTCCAATTTTTATAACCCGGAAAAACCTGATGAGTTCGACTGGGAAAAATTTGCCGAGACCATCGAGTTGGCCGTCCGCTTCCTGGATAACGTCATTGATGTCAATAAATATCCACTTCCTCAAATAGCCGAGATGACCCGGGCTAACCGGCGCATCGGCCTCGGGATAATGGGCTGGGCTGACCTGCTGCTTAAGAAAAAACTGCGCTATGACCGACCCGAAGCTCTGGACTTTGCTGAAAAGCTGGCTTCTTTCTTGAGAAAAAAGGCAGACCACGAAAGTGAAAAACTTGGAAGCCTTAAAGGTAATTTCCCGAATATTGATAAATCAATTTTTAAAGGTCAGAACCGCCGCAATGCTACTGTCCTGACTATTGCTCCAACCGGCACTATTTCTCGGATTGCTGGCTGTTCCAGTTCAATTGAACCAGTCTTTGCCTTTGAGTTTGTCAGTAAAATTCTTGATGGCGAGCTCAAAGACATTCATCCTCTTTACGAGGAATGGAAAAACGAACATCCCAACGAACCACTCCCTGATTATTTTGTTACCGCCCACGAGATTTCCTATGAAGACCACATCAGGATGCAGGCGGCCTTCCAGAAATATGTCGATAACTCGGTTTCTAAAACTATTAACCTGCCTAACAAAGCGACGGCCGAAGATGTGGAGAAAGCCTTTCTCCTGGCCTACGAGCTTGGCACTAAGGGTATTACAATTTACCGCGATGGAAGTAAAGCGGAGCAGGTACTATATGCCGGGGCCGCCAAGCAAAAACTTATTCCCAGGGAAAGGCCCGTCAGTCTGCCCTCTATTACCGATAAAATCAAAACCGGGCTGGGAAACCTTTATGTAACCATTACCTTCCTCAATGAAAAACCATTCGAAGTCTTCACTTCGATCGGCAAAAGCGGTTATTCCACCATGGCTGATGCCGAAGCCATTGGCCGGTTGATTTCCCTGGCTCTAAGAAGCGGAGTTGATTCCAAGGAAGTGATTTTACAACTGAAAGGAATTGGTGGTAGCGAACCCGTTTTCACTGAAGGCGGACTGGTCCAGTCCATCCCGGATGCTGTGGCCAAAGTGCTCGAACGCCACTTAGGGGAGGTTAAAGAAAACCGGCGCGATTTGCTGGTAAATACTTGCCCGGTCTGCGGAGCCACTTTGCCCGATGAGAAATGTCCGGTTTGTCCTAATTGCGGCTGGACCAGATGCTCCTGAAAAAATTAGACTGGTTTGGCTTTAATTTATCCTTGATAGTCTGAAAATAAGGAAACTCAAACTAGCTTCTAAAAAATTCTATATCTTCTAATGATTACATCATTATTTTCTATAGCCAGCTGGTAGATTGAACCATCCGGAGTTATTCTCACTGGATAATAAATCTCGTTAGGACTCGTGGGAATAAACATCGCCACCCGACCGAGCTCTTTTCCCTCGGGATTAAGGACAACTACTTCGTTGGCTTCTTTTTCCTGATCGTAAAGATTTATCGCCAGATAGATATTCCCTCGATAATCCTCCCACAAGCCATAAACCTGACCAAGCGGCAACATAAAATTAATTCGAAACTGGGTCCAGTTTTTCAAATTCTCGCTGGACCTCAAAATCGAGATCTGCTTTTCACTTTCAAATTCAATTTTGAATAATCGCTGCCCATTTAAACTGATTAGCCCAGGTAACACGGTAAATTCAGAACTCGGCTTGATATCCGAACCGGCCAGCAAGACCGAACTGTTATCCATTTGTCCCCACAACCCAGGCCAGCTACCTTTTTCCTTGAAGTAAATCCCAACGACTGCTCCGGGCTCTTTGATTTCCTTTTGAACCAGCGAAATTGAATTCACGACACTCCCTTTAGCATCTAAGATGAGAACGGCCTTTTCCACCTCGCTGTCAAGAAGGGCCATTAATCCTCCTGGCAACAGCTCCAAGTCAGAAAACGATTTATTGGGGAGTTGGATGGATTTTATTCTATGGCCATCTTTAAAGACTTGGATTCTGGAATTAGTCTGATCCAAAACATAAATCTCACCTGTCGAGCTGAGGGCAAAGCTCATTGGCCCTTCCGGATTGGCCTCAACAGGAGTTATTACGCCCAGTTCGTCCGGTCCCGAGCCGACCTTGGCTCTCAGAATTTCTTCAACTTTTATTTCTTTGATTGATCCGATATTGGAAGCAGCTGAGGCCGATCTCTTTTCTTGTTTATCTGGAAGAGCCCATCTTCCTGGATTTAAAATTTTCCCCGAGCTTTCGGCAAAGTTTCCTAAAAGATAAGCGGGTGGGATGTCCTTTTCATTATTAATTTTAAGCTGGTCGTCGGGCTTAAGGCCAAATAGCTGAACTAACCTGAGCAGCAGGAAAATTATAAACGGGCCAGATATTTTTCTTATTTTTAAAAAATATAAAGTCCTTTTTTCTTTCATAAATAATCCTCCTTCCAATATCGACATTATTATAACTCAGCTAAACTGAGGAATTCCAATTTACCTTATCTATTTTCATCTATCTGGCCACACGGTAATCACTGTAGTTGTTAAAGCCACCTCAAGAAGTTCCTGGCCGGTAGTGAAAATAGATGATCTTAATTGAGCCAGAGGCATATTTCTTGAAGGTGATATAGTTATACATCTAAGTAATCGATATAAATTCTCGTTATTTCTGGTTTATAAAGCCCAACTCTGATTTATCAAAGGAGATATAAACATTAACTTAAATATCTAACTTCAATTTCTTCTCCATCTAATTAATCTATTCAGTGTTCTTTTTAGCTTCTTCAATTATATTTTTCTAATATCGTAAATGAAAAGCTTAACACCAGTGTCGGTCTCCAGCAAAACCGCCACTTTTTCTTTATGGATTCCAATTAAATAAAAATCAGACATGTTGAAGCTAAATAATTTGATATTTTGAATAAGTTTTTTACCAGACGACACCGTAATCGTCGCCGTAGTTGCTGGAGCCACCCCAGAAGGTGCCGTGCTTATGGTCAAAGTAGATGGCGTTGATGGGGCCGGAAGTGTACTTTTTGAAGGACAGGCGGTAGCCCATTCGCTGGAGCTTCTCGCGCACTTCAGGTGGAGTTTTCTCGTTGAGCTCGAGCTTCCCGGGCGAGCAATCATGGTTGTCGAAGGAGTTCCGCATCTGGTAGCTGGTGATGTTGGCTGCTTCGC
>PNJE01000121.1 GCA_002877915.1 Candidatus Aminicenantota bacterium | reverse complement strand
TTTCATTAAAATCTAACACCACCACTTCTACTTCCTGTCCAACCTGAAAAAGCTCGGAAGGATGATTAATTTTGCCCCAGCTCATATCAGATATATGCAAAAGGCCTTCGACTCCTCCCAAGTCGATGAAGGCACCAAAATTGGTCAGAGATTTAATTGTTCCCTTGGTCTTTTCACCTTTTATTAGGTGGCTGAAAACTCTTCTTTTCCTTTTTTCTCTTTCATCCTGGAGAAGTAATTTCCTGGAAAGGACAACTTCTTCATCCTGGCGGTTAAATTTCATTATTTTAAACTTTAAGCTCTGGCCGATAAGAGAATTCGGCTCTTTTATTGGCCTTAGATCGGCATGGGCTTCAGGCAAAAAAGCTTCTAAGCCCACATCCACTGTATATCCATTTTTAACCCTGGAAATCACCTTGCCAGTAACCCAATTATTAGAATGGTAAGCTTTTTCCAGGTGATCAAGTGCCCGCAGAATATCGGCTTTTCTTTTGGACAAAAGAAAATATCCATCTTGAGGCCTGGTTTTTTCTACCACCGCCTGAATTACAGAACCTATTTTGATTTCTTCAATTTCTTTTGGATCGGCGAAATCACTGGCTGGGACAGCTCCCTCGGTTTTAAAGCCAATATCCAGCAAGATATAATCTGGAGTCTTCTTGACTACCCGGCCTTTGATTATTGCTCCGGCCGTCATTTCTTGATCGCCCAGATGGTATTGATCGAGAAGACGTTCGTAGTCCTCTGGGGATAGCTGGTCTTCTTTCTGGGGGTTAGTTTTGGTGTCAGTCATTGGTCATCTTCTCCTGTGGTGAATTCTGTTGGCAGCTATTATTGATAGCTATTACCGTATTTTTAATAACTTCAGGAGGGGTGGAGGCTCCTCCTGAAAGTCCGATTCTGGTAGCACCTCTTATCATTTCCGGGGTAATTTCCTCGGGTGACTCAACAAAATAAGTCCTCGGCAGGAGACGCCTGGAAATTTGGTAGAGTTTATTGGTATTGGAGCTGTTTCTCCCGCCGACGATAATCAGAACATCAACCTGCCGGGCCAGTTCAGTAGTAGCTTCTTGCCGGATTCGGGTTGACTCACAAATTGTGTTATAAACCCGCAGTTCGCCCGTTCTTTCTACCAGGGCAGCGACTATCTGGCTAAAAAGCTGTCCATCTTGAGTAGATTGAGCCAAAACCATTCTTTTTTTCTGGTAAGGAAGACTTTTAGCCTGACTTTCGTTTTCTACGACCAAAGCTTTATGCCGGCTGTAACCCAGAAGGCCCTGAATTTCAGGATGTTTCGGGTTCCCGACTATTACGATCTCGCCGGACTGACGGCTGAGTTTTTCCACCGTTTGCTGAATTTTTTTAACAATAGGGCAGGTGGCATCAACCAGCTTGACCTTTTTTTTCTTGAGAATTCGATAAATATCAGGTGAAACTCCGTGGCTCCTTATAATGACTGTATCTCCCACTTTTAGTTCGGAAGGAGAATTAGCTACTCTAATACCCTGATTTTTCAATTCATTAATGACTTCAGGATTGTGAATAAGCTCACCCCAGGTATAAATTTTACTCTGCTTATTTTTCGCTGTTTCCCTGGCCAACCGCAAAGCTCTTTTTACTCCGTAACAAAATCCACTGTTTTTAGCCACAATGATTTTCATTAAATATCTGTGTCAAAAGAATAGTTTTTAATACTATAGAAGTCAAAATCCTTTGTCAACTCTAAGTATAGTAAATTTCTTTACTTAGAGCTAAGAAAGTATTTGCTTTTCTTCCTCCAGAATTTTAGCAATTTCCTCTTCCTTAGGCAAATCATCCAGGCTATTAAGCCCAAAGTACTGGAGAAATCTTTCGGTTGTCCGGTAAATTAAAGGATTGCCAGGGGCTTTTTTCCGTCCAACAATTTTGATTAGTTTTTTCTGTAGCAGTGTTTTTAAGCTATAAGTTGAATCGACTCCTCGAATCGCCGATATTTCAGCTTGGGTAATCGGTTGATGATAGGCAATGATGCTCAGGGTTTCCAGAGCAGCTGAAGAAAGCTTGCTCTTCTTTTCGATCTGAAGAAATCGCCGAACCCATTGGTCGTGTTCGGGCTTGGTAGCGAAAAGATAACCACCAGCCGACTGAATTATTTGGATCCCTCGGCGGCTGTCGGCATAATCCTGCTGGAGAGCCTGGAGGGCCGAATCCAATTCTTCTTCTGGCACCTCTCCCAGGACCTCTTTGATTTTATTCAGGGTTAGCGGTTCCTGAGAGATAAAAATTAAAACTTCAAGAATAGCTTTGAGTTGTTCATTCATGACTCTGTCCATGATGTTGGTGGGGTTGATGGTCTTTTCTTAACCAGACCCTAATGGTCTGGAAAAGCTGTTCCTGAACAGCTATCACCATGCGATTTTTTATCAGTTCGAGAAGGCAGAAAAAAGAGACCAAAGCTTCTTCTAAAGTTTCCCGGGATGAAAAATACTCCAAGAAATCCATTGATCCGTTTTTTTCTAAATAATCAACAATTTCCTTGAGCTTTTCTTCTACGGAAACATCTTTGCCTTTGATAACCTTAAAATTTTCCTTTTCCTTTCTCTTCATAATCAGGAAAAAGTTCTCGGCCAGGTCAAAAAGGTCGACTTCCAGCAAATCCAGGTCGTTCGAATTAGCGATGGGTGGCTGGAATGTCCGGCTCCAGCACTGAAGCTGGATTTCTTCCTTTTCCCGGAGAAGGGTGCAGGCAACTTTAATTTTTTGATATTCTTCCAGGCGATCGACCAGAATTTTTCGGGGGTCGTCTTCCTGGGAAGCTTCTTGTTCCCTCGGCAAAAGCATCTGCGATTTAATATATATCAACAGAGCGGCAATAAAGAGAAATTCAGCTTCCCGATCGAGGTTGATCTGATTTTTTTTCTCCAGATACTCCAGATAATCTCTGGTGATGATGGCAATGGGGATATCGTGAATATCTATTTTTTTCTTCCGGATTAAAAAAAGAAGAAGATCGAGGGGTCCCTCAAAAATTTCCAGCTTTACTTGATAGCCTTCTTCAGCCGAAGCAGGGGTTATTTCGCTTTGAACCTGGTAATCCTGAATTTCCTGGTTCATCTGTTTTTACCTGATGTTTTTTGAGGGCCAGGGAAAACCAGGCCAAGAGCCGACCGAACTTCTTCCATTGTTTTTTGAGCCACTTCTCTGGCCTTTTGGTTGCCGGCAGCGAAAATCTCCCAGACGATTTCGGGATGCTTCTGGTAGTAGCTTCTTTTCTCCCGGAAGCCGGCAAATTCTTCTATTAAGGCATCTATGACAACTTTTTTGCATTCCAGGCAACCGATAGAAGCTGTTCGACAACCGGCCGCCAGCTCTTCTCTTTTCCTCTCTGAGACAAAAGCTTTGTGAAGGGTGAATACCGGGCAATCCTCTGGTTCTCCCGGATCTGAGCGCCGTTTTCTCCGGGTGTCAGTAACCATCGGTAATATTTTTTCTTTTATGGTTTCAGGCGAATCTTTTAGATAAATGGCGTTGCCGTAAGATTTGCTCATCTTCCGGCCATCTGTTCCAGCCAGTTTCGGCACTTCAGTCAGCAGAATCTGAGGTTCAGGAAAAACATTTCCATAAAAACGGTTGAACCGGCGAACAATTTCCCGGGCAAGCTCTACATGAAAAGCCTGGTCCTCGCCTACCGGGACTACCTCGGCTTTGTAAATAATAATATCAGCCGTCTGAAGCAAGGGGTAGCCAAGGAAACCGTAGGTGTTAAGCTCTTTATCCTGAAGTTCCTGCTGCTGTTCTTTGAATGTTGGCACTCGCTCGAGCCAGGGAAGAGGGGTAATCATCGAAAGCAAAAGGTGAAGTTCGGCATGTTCTTTAACTTCCGATTGGATGAAAAGCACCGATTTTTCTGGATCAAGGCCAGAGGATAACCAGTCCAGGGCCACTTCCAGGGTATATTCCCTGATAACTTTTGGATTTTCATATTCAGAACTCAAAGCATGCCAGGGAACTATGGTGTAAAAACAATGATGAGTCTCCTGAAGTTTAATCCAGTTCCTGAGAGCCCCGACATAATTTCCTAAATGGAGAGCGCCAGTCGGTCGCATGCCACTCAGGACAATCTTTTTCTTTGGCTGGTTCATTTTCCTCACGCTCAAAAAAAGATTAGGCCTAGGATCAAATATTGAATAGGCCTGATTATTAAGTCAAGAAAACCAACAGAAATAAGAATGATAACGATAAAGAAGCCAAACGGTCGGAGCCTCGAATATTGCTCCGCTAATCTATCAGGAAGAATTCCTTCCAGGACGCCGCTGCCATCCAGGGGATACATAGGAATTAGGTTAAAAACTACGAGATAGGTATTAATCAAAACCATGTAAAAAAGGATTATAACCAATCCTTGGAGAGGCTGGAGCCCCGGTGGCAGGCTCCCTCGCGAAGTTAAAAAATTGTAAAGAGCCGTGGTGGTCACGGGGCTGATAAGTTTTAAAAAAATAATTATCAGAAGAGAAGCTATCGCCGCCAAAACATTGGCCGCCGGTCCAGCTAAGGAAATCCAGAATCCATCGCGCCTCGGATTTCGTAGAAAGTTGGGGTTTACCGGCACCGGTTTAGCCCAGCCAAAAACCGGGGCTTTAAACAGGGCTAAAAGAAGCGGAAGAATTATAGTCCCAAAGAGGTCAATATGAGCCATCGGGTTAAGGGTTACCCGGCCA
>PNJE01000068.1 GCA_002877915.1 Candidatus Aminicenantota bacterium | reverse complement strand
GTGCCCCTTTTTTATTTTAAGTGTTTGTTTCTCTGAATAGTATGTTCCATTTTATTAGCTTAAATCAGCCTTTTCTGCCATCATACCGGTTGGAAACAAATAAGGTGCGCTAACCTATCTGAATAAGGTATAATTTCGACCCGCTTTGGGTTAGATTCATGTCTTTTGCTCAGGGTCTGATGGATAGGGTAATTTTGAACACCCCCCGGTCACCCACGGCATAGAAGCGGCTTCCCGGGTCCCAACTTCGCGCCCAGTTGGAATTGTAGATTAGATAAATAAAGTTACCGGGTCGCACTTCCCAGCGAAACCGGGCGCTCCAGCCAAGAAGTCTGGAGACACTATCGTACTGGATATAATTCATAAAACCCAGGTCAGGCGAAAAATAAAAATCAACCTTCAGCTGGTAAACATTTTCATTTATTTTTCCCTGAGGCAAAGTCCCTCTAACTATCTCAGTATTACCTGACAGATCCAGGTTGCCCCTGAAATGATAGGTCAGCCCGGCAGTCAAGTCTCCATAATTTCCCGAATAAAATTGTCCAACGGTATATCCCAGATTAAACGATAACGGCCGATAAGGAGCGCTGTTAAAGCTGAATCGGGCATTAGTAAAGTGATATGGCCCAACAGGGATAACCGTGCCCGGAGAAACCTCGAAATCATAAGGCAGGACATCATAATTGACCACCACGCTGGCGGTCAATTTTTCTCCACTTTCAGTTCGGAAGCTAAATGGGGTAAAGGTCAGGCGGCTGGTTTCTAAATGGCCACTGAGATCCCAGTAATAATCTCCGCTGGCCTGAAAAAAGAACTGCCTGATTATCTTATCCAGCCACCCATGCGCCGGCCGCGGATTATAACCGAGCTGCAAATAAAATGTTTGAATCGCTGGCCTCATCAGGTAGCCCAGGCCTGGGTCAAGAGCTTCGCCATAATAGGCATAAGTTGATTCTATGTCTATCAAGTCATTGGGATAATTGGCTCGCAGACCAAACCCCCCATGGCGCCCAGGCTCATCGTTCCAGTTATAGGCCGCCCAGGCCGCTAACCAGAGATTTTTATTCCCAGCAAAACGAGAGGTAGCATAGTTAATATCAAATCCAACCAGGCTGTTCCGAGCGCCAGTCGGACTCCCATTGGTGAAAACTATTCCAATCTTGCTTTCTGAAAGGAAATCATAAGTCACCCGCCCAGCTAAGAGGTTCGTTTTAGGCAGAGACCCAAAAGCCCCCATTTCCATATCCATCATCGAAAGATTGAATTTTCCTATTTTCCCATAAAGCTTGGCGCCAAAATCAATTGGCACCTGCTGTCCCTGATAAAGCCCAATACGCCGGCTAAAAAATGGATAAAAGCTGACGCTCGAGCTGAAATTAAAAGTCTCCGAGCCTTCCAGGAAGAACATTCTTTTTTCTGGATAAAAGAGCGGAAAACGGGTCAGGTTCAGCCGGCGGTCATCAACTTCGGTTTCAGCAAAGTCCGTCTTGTAAGTAAAAGCTGCCACCAGGTTAGGAGTTATGTTTTTGTAAATATCAACTCCCCCCTGAGTTTTCCAGAAATAATTGCTTTCGGGCTGATGATCACTCTGAGTAGAGACGAGTCCGTAAGGGCGCACCGTTATCCCCAGACCTTGTTTGATGCCGGAGATGCCTTCGAGCTCAGCCGCCGTCATCGGGTTATTAAAATTGGCATCCAGAGTAAAACCGGACAGGCGATCAGTTTCTTGCTTTCGGGCGATATAACGTTCCACATTCAATCCCCAGGCTGATAAGTTCTTATTAAAGGAAATGGTCTTAAAGGGAATCTTGATTTCAGCTGACCAGCCGTTGGCCAGAATTTTAGCCTTTCCTTCCCAGATTCCATCCCAGTTGAGACTGGCATTACCACCTGAAACCAACCCTTCGCTCTTGGCTCCTTTCGGATTGAGATAGAAAATATATGCGGTTCTCTTATTCAAAAATGGATCAATAAGAATCCGGACTACATCATTGGCCTGACTGGCCGATTGCATGCTTCCATACATTCCTTGGCTTTGCCCGGTTTGGTCATGAGCTAAGGAGTTGGCGGCAATTTTCCGCGGTTCGCGGTCATAACAATATATTCCAATATATAGATTCGATTCGTCATAGAGAACTCGCAATTCAGTTTTTTCGCTTGGCTGAGCTCCTGGGGTGGGTTCAACCATTCTAAAATCAGAAAAAGGGATGGCCTGTTTCCAGACCTGGTCAGTCAGAAGGCCATCCAGGTGCGGACCCTTTTCTATCCGCACGGCTTGAAGCTTGACGCCTGTGCTTGACTGTCCGGGCCAGGTGAAGGTGAGCAAAGAAAAAATCGAAATTAGGATGAGCAAGAACAATTTTTTGGTTTTTAACATGGTCATATTATCCCGCATAATATTTTCATCAATTTCTGGTTTAATTTTTTGTTTAGACGGCTGGGGGTTAATTAAACTTCCCTAATTATGACCAAGCCAGCTCCACCTGCTATCCAGTGGTCATCTAAACTAATAAATTATCATTTTAGCCAGGTTTAATTTAAGTGGCAACAGCCCTCTATAATTATTTGTCTACAAAAAATTTGACGCTTAATTTTAAAGAAGTATAATTAGCCTATGTTAGTCGGCAACTGACGGCAACATCCAACTAAAAAAACAAGCTAAGAAAAAGCTAATTCAACGCCGGAGGAAACATGAAAGGGAAAAATTTTTTACGCTGGTTAGTTGTAGCCTCGCTGTTTTGGCTGGCTGCTGCTAAGTCCTTCGCCCAAAATCAATCTTTTCCAGTAGCTGGAGCTGAAGTTCAAGTTAAAATTAACGACCGAGCAGTAAAGTGCCACACCGGAGAGGACGGTCATTTCGGGCTGCTTTTTTCTGATATCAAGGCTATTGAAACCAAAGGCCCTGATATAAACGTCTTTTTTACCATCAAGCCGCCCAAAAATTTTAAACTGAAAGTTCAGGAAAAAAGAACCTTTATTAGAGTTAGCAAAGATGATGGGCCATACTTTGAACTGGTGCTATCATTTGATCCATCATCAGGCAAATTCGTAGTTAAGCGCGATAATTCGATTAAGGGGAAACCTACTGGGATTAAAAGAGAAAAAGGCGACGCCTCCAAGGTTGGCGATAAATACATGCCTCAGGTGGCCCATTTTTGAGCATCTTCTGCGTTATTCTAATCCCTGACAAATTTTAAAGCATACTGAAGGTTGCTCCGGATTTTTTGCTGGCACTCAGAGCTGATGCCTTCCAGGGCCAGGGCTTCTTCCAGAAGCTGCTTAGCTGGCTGCAGGTCAGTGGTCGGGTCTTTCCAGTGCTGCTTGATTAGCATATAAGCAGCGTTGTTTCTGGCCCAAGCCGCCGCTTCTTTTTTCTTCAAACCATCTGCTTGCCTGATACACTCAAAGTAGTATTGAAGGGCTCTGGTGTAATCTCCTTGCTGGTCATAATACTCAGCTTTTTCTCGTGCGGCTTGGAGCTTAGCCGCTGAGATATCCGACTGTTCTTTTTGCTGGCTGTTGAGCCTCTCTGGCCCAATCAGGAAAATTATGCCCGAGGCTAAAAAGGAAATTAACGTTAAGATAATAATATACGTCTTCAAAGAATTCTGCATCTTCTATGCCTTTTTTATTATAAAACAATGTTGCTGAATCTGAAAAGACTATGTCAAACAAAGCCTCGTTTTCAGAAAAGAATCATTTAGACAGCTCGGTAGCTTGGCCAGCCGCATGGCCTTTCTGCTAAATTAGAAGAAAATCTTAGAAAGCCCATTTTGGGGTAGATTAGGGCAACTACTTTAAGCCATATTTTTTTTGACCATAACCAGCAACATAACTTTTAACTGAATAATTTCCCATAAAAATCTGACCAAGCGCCTTAGTTGGTCCAGGATAAAAATGCGGTGAAATTCAGCTTTTTAAGGCCGGCAAGTTTTCCGCAGTAATTCTTTATGGTGTTCGCCAGTCTTTTGATTCGGACTTCGTGTTTTAGGCTGCTTTGGTCTTTTTTCTTGGATTAGCTTTTTTTCACCTCGGCTATCATCTTTTTTCGATTTTCAACGGCCTTGGCCCGCTCCACATCGCTCATGTCATTCTTGAGTACGCTGTGCACCTCCAAAAATATATCGCGAAACAATTTAGTGGTGCGGGTCGTGCGGCGTAATCTCTCCAGCTCGGCTGCGAGCCAGAAAAACCCTTTTTAAAATAATCCTTCTGCGGGATGCTCACAGCTTGTATCGCATCAACCGCTATATGGTAGTTGGTGATGATAAGCCCCTCTCTATGGGATTTTTATCTGCCAGAAAAGCAGAAATGAAAATTTATCAATCTAAGCAAATCATCACAATTCAAGATAAGCTTATTTTTTGATCAGGATACTTCTGTTTGGGATTTGGGCTTGCTGGAAAATGGAACCAACTGGGCAAATCTGTTCCGTCTGTTTCAAAACTCTCTGGAGAGTGGCTTCGTTAGCCGGTGAAGCGACTTCTACAGTAGTGGTGATTTCTGTAAAACGCATGCCATCTTCAGTGGTCTGAGCTTGGCATTCGACTTTAAGCGAGTGAATTTCTACCCGACTTTTGCTGGCCACCAAGGCAAATATGGTAGAATAGCAACCGGCCAGGGCCATTAGCGAAAGTTCAAAAGATGTTGGCCCGGCGTCGTCACCATTTTTGGTTGAGGGCAAATCAACAATTACCTTATGTCCTCGGTCGTTGGTCACAACCGACTGAAATTTTTTCTGCCAGGTTGATATAGCTTTCATATTATGACTCCTATAATTTATTAATTTTCAAATAAATGGAATTTATTTTAGCAGAAAATATTGCGGTTTCAATGTGGAGCCTTAAACCTGGTCAATCTAATAGCCCGAGAAACTTTAAATAAAAGTTAAAAGTAAATCTTGATCAAAAACAAAAAAAATCCCCTCAACTTTTTTAATATTTACTTAAAATTTTTCGCTTAGGCCAAAAACTAATTTAGCCTTAAAAAACCATACCCTAAATCAGTATCCGATCTTTTCTTCCAGCCTGTGCTTTAAAGCTAATTTTATCAGAACGCTCGCTGTTTAATGAATTTCCACCTTCTTTGCCAGACGGAGAAAAAGGCTGGCCACTGCGGCATCCTGTACTCCGAGGCCAGTCAGGTCAGCCACGGTAATTTCCTGGTCCGACTCACGTCCTGGCTTTTGCCCGAGGATTATTTCGCCGAGTTCTCCGGTAATTTTTTCTTCCTGAACCAATTCAGCTTCCAGAGCATGGTGAACTTCTCCCAGCCGGCGACATTGGGTAATTGAATCGCAGAAAATCTTGTCTGCCCGGGCCAAGACCTCTGGGTAAAGTTCCTGCTTTTCGGGCCCATCTGAACCCATAGCCGTCAGGTGGGCACCAGGCGAAAGCCACTCTGCCCGGACAAGTCGCCGTGATAATCACTTCTGTTTCTCGAACGGCTTCTTCTGCTGACCAGGCGGCCTGGAGTTTACACCAGGGAAGCTCCTGGCTCATTTCTTCTACATACCTCCTGACATTTTCCGGGTGGCGGCTCCAAACCTTGACCAGCTCGAACTTCCTGACTATAGCCAGGGCCTGGAGCTGAAAGCGTGCCTGGACACCGGAGCCGATGACCGCCACTTTTTTCATATTATCCCTCGCCAGATATTTTGCTGCTACCGCCCCAGCAGCCGCAGTTCGAAGTTCGGTCAGGTAACCATTATCAAGAAGAATTGCCTCGATTTCCCCAGTAGCGGCCCGGAAAACCAGCATCAACCCATTACCTACTGGCAGGCCCTTCCAGGGATTCTGGTAAAAACCTGAGGCCACCTTAACCACATAATGTTCATCCCCCTCTATATAAGCCGCCTTGACATGAACCTCGCCCTGGAAAGCAGGTAAATCAAGGTTTATGACCCCGGGGAGCACCGCCCGGCCCGAGCTGTAAGCCGCTAAGCAATTTTCCACAGCCGTTATAGCCCCCTGAATACTTACCATTTTTTTTATCTGTGGCTCAAAATACAGCTTAGTTTCCATTTGCCAAAATCCTTTATTTCAATTCTCTAATCTGGTGTTATCTTCAAGCCTGACCGGCAAGGGAGCCGATTTCCCAGATTTATCCTGGCCAACAAACATCGTGAGGTGGGGGAAGGGCATGGAAATACCCAACCGGTCAAAAGCTATCTTAATTCGCCGGTTAAACTCCCGTCCTATGGTCCATTGTTTTCCAGGTTTCGTAGTTATCCGAGCTTTGATTATCACCGCCGAATCAGCAAATTTATCCAGCCCGAAAATCTCAAGTGGTTTTATTATATCTTGGGCTAATTCCGGCTCAGTTCGCATTTCCTCATCAATTCTTTTCAGGGTGGCCACCACTTCATCAACATTTTCGAAATAACTGACCCCGACATCAAAGACATAGCAGGAAAAATCTCTGGTCATATTCGTGACCATACTTATCAGGCTATTTGGTATGTAATGGACATTGCCAGACAGGTCCCTAAGAACAATCATCTTCATATTAATCGCTTCAACCACCCCACTCCGGCCGGCCACTTCGACCACATCGCCAACCCTTATTTGATCCCATAAGATGATGAAAAACCCGTTGATCAAATCTTTAATCACAGATTGAGCGGCGAAACCTATAGCCACCCCGGCCACTCCAGCGGTGGCTAAAATTGGTCCGATCTGGATATCAAGAACCCCAAGAGTAGTCATAACAACAACAATTATAATTACGACCTTCAGAACCTGATTGAGAGTACCAGATAGAGTCCTGGCTCTTTTGAGCGATTCTTCATCCTTACGTCCCTTCAGGAAAACTTTCTCCAGGCGCTGGCTAAGAACGCGGCTTAGATGCATCAGGATAAAGGTAATGGCCGCAATTAATAAAAGTTTAAGCCCGGTGGTAATTAACCAGGTTAAGGCTTTCTGGATAATGGCTGAATTAAACATTTCTGCCTCCTTTTATTTTTATCTCCCTTAAATTTTAATCTATAAAGCTGCATTATCCTATGAAAAAAATCTGTCTGGATGATAAGAATTTTGAATTTCCCCCTTCAAAGATTGTTTATATCCCACTAAATAATACCCCGCAGCGATGACCGCCCAAAAGAACTGGTACCATCATAACCTGAGCAGACTAATTCACATTATAAACAAGTAACCACTAATCTTCATAATAGAGTGCCACGTGCAGGCTAAAAGCAAAAATTAAGCCAGAAAATAAATAACCAATATAAAAAATTGCCAGCCTTAATGTGGGAGTATAAGTTATTTATAAGATATTTAAGTGGACATTGAAAATTCGGTAGGTATTTAAGAAGGTAAGTACTCAGAGAAAGCTTTCACTTTTCCAAACGAAAGCTCGTTCTCAGGGCTCCCCTTACTTTCCAGGAATCTTAGAAACCTTCGTGCTCGGTGCGGCTGATGATTTCATCCTGGAGTTCTTTGGCGCAATCGACAAAATAGTCACTGTAACCAGCTACCCGCACAATCAAGTCTCGATACTTATCCGGATGTTTTTGAGCGTCGCGCAGCGTTTCCGCCGTGACCACGTTAAACTGGATATGGTGGCCCATGAATCGAAAATAAGTTCGAATTAAATCTTTAAGTTTTATTAGACCTTCTTCGTCGGCTAAAAGCTGCGGTGTAAATTTCTGATTAAGAAGGGTTCCACCAGTTTTAATATGGTCAAGTTTACCCTCGGATTTTATGACGGCAGTAGGACCCTTCCGGTCCATCCCCTGCACAGGAGAGATACCTTCTGACAGAGGTTCCCCGGCCAGCCGGCCGTCAGCTGTTGCCCCGGTAACTTTGCCGAAATAGATATGAACTGTAGTCGGCAGAAGGTTGATTCGATACTTACCGCCGCAGACGGTCGGACGTCCATCTATTAACCTGAAATACATCTCAAACACCTGCCGGGCAAGTTCGTCAGCGTAATCATCATCATTCCCGAATTTTGGGGTTTTATTTATAAACCGGTCCCGCCAGCGTTCATAGCCTTCAAAATTCTTTTTAAGGGCGGTAAGAAGTTCATCCCAGCTAATCAGCTGGTTATCATAAACATTGTATTTAATTGAAGCCAGAATGTCGGTAATTGAACCCAGTCCCACGCCTTGGATGTAACGGGTGTTATAACGGGCACCACCGCCATGATAATCTTTTCCCTTGGCCACACAATCATCTATAAACAGCGACAGGAAAGGAGCTGGCAGGTAGGTAGCGTAAAGCTTTTCAATCACATTATTGCCGCGAATTTTAACATCAATAAAATAACGCATCTGTTTTTCAAAAGCCTGCATCAGCTCATCAAACGTACGGAAACTTCGGGGATCACCAGTTTCCAAGCCAATCTTTTGACCGGTGCGGGGGTCAACCCCGTTGTTAAGTGTAATTTCAAATACTTTCGGTATATTGAAATAACCGGTCAGGATATAAGCTTCATGACCAAAGGCTCCGGCTTCCACACAGCCGCTGCTGCCGCCTTTCCTGGCATCTTCCACGGTCTTACCTTGTCTGACCAGTTCCTGAACGATGGCATCGGTATTGAAAATTGACGGCTGGCCAAAACCCGTGCGGATGATTCTCAGAGCCCTGAGCAATAGAGAATCAGGATTTTTAGCGCTGATTTGAACCATCGAACTCGGCTGGAGAAGGCGCATCTCTTCAATCACGTCGAGAATAAGGTAAGATAACTCATTAGCTCCGTCCCGACCATCCGGCCTTAAACCTCCAATGTTAATAAGAGCAAAGTCGGTGTAGGTTCCACTTTCCTCGGCCGTTACCCCAACCTTAGGTGGCGCCGGCTGATTGTTAAACTTAACCCAGAAAGCCTCAAGCAGCTCTTTAGCCTGGTCTACAGTCAGGCTTCCTTCTTCCAGGCCTTTTTTATAAAAAGGATAGAGGTGCTGGTCAAGACGTCCGGGATTAAAAGAATCCCAAGTATTATATTCTGTGGTTACTCCAACATGAACAAACCAATAATACTGGAGTGCTTCCCAGAAATCTCTGGGGGCATGGGCCGGTACCCATTCGCAGGTAGAAGCGATTTTCTCCAGTTCTTTTTTTCTCTGCGGATTTGATTCCTTGGAGGCCAGTTCCCGGGCTAAAGCAGCATAACGCCCAGCGTAGGTAATCAAAGCATCGGCACAGATGGCCATGGCTTCCAGCTCTTCTTTTTTATCCCAGGCTTCGGGATCATGGTAGAAATCAAGTCGGCTTAAAGATTCTTCGATATCTCTTTTAATATCGAGTAGCCCTTTCTTATAAATTTTATCGCCCAACACCGTATGCCCAGGAGACCGTTGTTCCATAAATTCGGTAAAGATACCCGCCTCGTAAGCTGCCTTCCACTCCGGCGTCATCTCAGCAAAAATCCGATCGCGCATCGCTCGCCCGCGCCAAAAAGGAATGATTTCATCGTGATATAGCTTCAATGTTTCTTCATCAACTGCATAATTGGTCTTCGGACGAGAATTTAAAATCTCCAAATCTTCCAAGCTATGGCAGCAAACTTCAGGATAAGTTGGGGTAGCTTTATGAGCCGGGCCGCGCTCGCCAACAATCAATTCTCCCTCGTCTATAAAAATAGATTTCTTCTCCATCAGAGCCTTAAAAACCAGGGCTCTTTGTTTGGGATAAGAAGCCCTTTCCACCTCGGGTCGGCGATAGGTTTCAGTTACAATTCTGGCTCTTTCAGGAGTTATAGTTGGTTTGGCTGCAAGAGATTGTTCTCTAAGTTTTTTTATGCGCTCGTTCATTTTCAACCTCCCTGTTTTACCTTAAAACCCTTTTCCCGGAAAAAACCAATTACTGAATCGATCTTTTCCTGGGAAGGCGGCTCATAAACACTGAATTCGCTATCTTTACCCAGGCGATGAAATTTTTCCACTCCGCCTTTATGATAAGGCAAAACATTTATCATTTTTACCTGGCTTAATTCAAGGAGAAAATTAGCCATCTGGGCCAGGTTTTCTGGATCATCATTGACTCCCGGAATTAATGGAAAGCGGATCCAGATGGGAGTCTCCCCGTTTCTGTTAATAGCCTTCAGGTTTTTTAAAATTAAGCTGTTAGATACTCCGGTAAATTTGCGATGTTTGGCTTCATCCATAATTTTTATATCAAAAAGAACCAGGTCCGATTTACTGGCTATTTTTAGGAAAGTATCTTCCTTAGCATAGCCAGAGGTGTCCAAAGCTACATGAATTCCGCGGGCATGAAGCCTATCAATTAAAGCCTCTGCAAATTGTGGCTGGAACAAGGGTTCACCTCCGGTCAGGGTAACGCCTCCTCCAGACTGGTCAAAAAAGACGATGTCCTTCTCTATTTCTTTAATAATCTCATCGACCTCTGATTCCCAGCCTACAATCTGAATTGCCTCTCGGGGGCAGGCTTGAACGCAATCGCCACAGAGCGTGCATTTAGAGCGTTCAGCCACTACTTCTCCGTCGGTTTTCTGGGAAAGCGCTCCATATTGGCAAGCTTTAACGCAATCGCCACAACGGGCACAGCGATTAGGCAAAAGCATTAACTCCTTGGACGGAGAGATACTTTCTGGATTATGGCACCACAAGCAATGTAGAGGGCAGCCCTTGAAAAAAACAGTTACCCTTATACCAGGGCCGTCATGCACCGCATAGTGCTTTAGATCGAAAATCATGCCTTTCATCTTATTCGCTCTACGTATCTGATATATCACATATCAGATGACTTGTCAAGATAGAATTTTCTCATTGTGTCTATTTGACCAATTAGAATAAATACCAAAATTTTTAATAGAAAAGACTATAGAAAAGCACAAAACAGCTAAGATGATTAAATTAACCGAAAGTTAAATCATAAGATCTAAAGCTGAAATTTCTTAGAATACAGGTCGGGCAAATAAGGCCACAGTATAGGAATTTACCTGGTGAGAAATTTTAGGATAATTAAGCTTCTATAGGTATCCCCCGGCCTGAGAATGGCAGATGGAAAATTTGGATGGTTAGGAGAATCGGGAAAATGCTGTGGCTCAAGGCAAAAACCGCTGTATTTCTGATAAAGGCTTCCGCCCTTTCCTCTAATGGTTCCATCAAGAAAATTTCCTGAATAAAACTGCACTCCTGGTTGAGTGGTATAAAGTTCCATTAGCCGTCCAGAGGTTGGCTCCAAAACCCGAACAGCCAGGGACAATCCGCCCCGGCTATCCAGGACAAAATTATGGTCATAGCCACCTTCTACCTGAGCGATTCTCTCGCCAATAGCTTTCGGTTGGCGAAAATCAAAAGGAGTGCCTTCAACCTCCCTTATCTCTCCAGTAGGGATAAGACCGGCACCCACCGGCGTATATTTAGAAGCAAAAATTTGCACTTGGTGACCAAGAACATCTCCTTTTCCCTGACCGCCTAAATTAAAATAGCTGTGGTGGGAAAGATTAATAGGAGTGGGCTTATCAGTGGTAGCTACATAAGAAATATGGAGCTCGTTATTATCTGTTAATAGATAACCCACCTGGCAATTTAAATTTCCAGGGTAATTTTCTTCTCCATCCGGACTGAGGTAGCTAAAATTAACGCCAGTCGAATTAGAATTGCCGATAACCTCACCTTCCCAAATAACTTTATCAAATCCTTTGATTCCTCCGTGCAGATGATTTTCTCCATCATTTTTAGCCAGACGATATTCACGACCGTCGAGCACAAATCTGCCCCCTCCTATTCTATTGGCATATCTTCCGACCGTAGCCCCAAAATAAGGATTATTCCCCAGGTACTCTTCAAAAGTATCAAACCCCAAGGTGACATCAGCCAGGTCTCCCTTAGAATCAGGAAGAAAAAGAGAAATCATCGTCGCCCCATAATTCATTAGAACCATTTTGATTCCCTGGCTGTTTTCCAGTTCAAAAAACTTTATTTCTTTACCTTTATAATGGGCTACTGTTTTTTCCTTTATTTTCATTTATTCGCTCCTGATTTTTAAATTCTTTAAACAGACCAAATTAGCAGATTTTAGCAAATTTAACAACTTACCAGGAAAATTTTATTAATAAAAAAGATTTTTTTCGCTTTCCAATCATTTTTATTTTTCCCCTTCGGTCCACGTTACCGCCGCGAGAAAGTTTAAAAATTATCAGCCCGCTAAAAATATTCTTTTTTAAATTTGCAAAATTAGTTAGAAATTTCTGAAATAAATAAAATTAATCCGATAGACGAATCACCACGCCCAACACAAAAAAATCAGAAGGAAACTATTAAGATGAATAAATCTCTTTAAACTTACTATCTGAGGCTAAATTTAAATATCGAGTTGCTTAATTTTTTTCTTAAAATTGTCAATTTTTTTCTGATTTAGCGTTTTTTTATTTCTTCGATTTTCTTTTTGAGCTCTGGTTGTTCGGAATTTATTTCCAGCGATTTTTGCCAAATGGCCAGGGCTTCCTCTTTCTTTCCGAGGCCAAAGTAACAATCGCCAATTAAATTTAATAAGTTGATATTTGTTCCATAATGATTGACCGCTAAGTCCAGAACTTTTATGGCCTGGTCATACTGATGCGTATGGAAAAGTGCCTTCCCGGCAGTAAAATAAGTTTCATACTGGGCTGGCTTTTCCTGGTTGATGAAATTTCCAAGAAGAGCAGCCGCCTTTTCATATTCATTCAGACCTTCATAAACCTTAGATAAGGTCATGGCCAATTCCTCATTCTGAGGTGATTTGGCGAAGGCCTGTTCCAGCGTCGCTTTGGCCTCACTCAACCGCCCAAGATTATAAAGTTGAGTGCCAAGAATATAACCATAATAGGGATTATCGGGTGGTGGCAAAACTCTGGAAATGACCCAGGGCCGGGGTAAGCTTTCTAAATAAGTAACATCAAATTCTTCCTTGGTAGTAATCTCATTTCGGCCATCTACCACCAAAGAAACATTCAGAAAATAATGAGCCGGCTGAAAATCAGTCAGGGGAAAAATCTGAACCACATCAGGCAGGGTGGAGATTTCTGTGAGGGGCACAGTCTGCTCTTTAACTACCTGAGATTCCTTGAGAATTTGAAAATTCAAGCTGCCCTTAGACTTTAAAGCTGGAGTTAATCCATAAAGCTGGAGTACCACCGCCAGCTCATCCTTGGCTGTAAATACTCTTCCCGCCTGTAGGTAAAGCTGATAGCCACCAATCAAAAAGGCTTTTATTTTGCCTCCAGTTGATTCGACCGGAGAAGCTTTATAAGCCAGGACTGGATTGGACATTTCTACCCCGGTTTTTCCAGGTATCCGAATAGTCTGCTCCAGGGCGGTAAATTCCTTGGAAGCTTCATTCTTGACCAGAACAGAAAGTTTGTAATCACCTGGAAGACAGGGAAAGACATCATATATAGCTACTGGTATATTTTGCCTTTCTTTCACCTGCGCTTCGGTCATTTCGATCGGATAGGTTTTTTCAAATTGATAAACCAGCTTTCCATCAAGCGTAGTAAGTGTCCCATTCACTTTAAGGTTAGTGGCATAGCGATTGTCATATTGATTGACTGAAAGTTTTTTCGGCTCCAGATCGTAATTAATCAAGTAAAAACCAGATGGTTCTTTGAAAACCTTGATCAGATAATCGCTATCAATGTAATTGGCGGTATAATCAACTTCTACCAGATCTTTATATTCCAAAAACTTGCGGGCATATTTATCTTCAACCATTCTTTGAGGCGTCTGTTCAATCTGGCGCAAGAGCAAATCAGAGGAAAGACTCGGCCGTCCAAGGGAAGTACTAGTATTTTCTTCCCCAGGTATCAGGGATAAAGAAACAGTGGCCAGGGTTGGGTCAACTTGTTCGAGCTGGTTATAAGCGGACATATAATCGGCACTATCTCCCCAGTATCCAGTCAGAAGGGCCTGGGGCCCGTCAGCCGTCGGGCTATAAAGTCTCATTTCGCCCGACCCTTTCTCCTGGAAAAACAAAAGATTAAAGCCTGGAGGAAGACCCAGATCTGTTTTTCCCTGATAGAACCAGATTTCACAGTTGTATACTTCAGATTTGCCTTCGATTCGATTAATATCGTTTGGCGGACCGAGAATTATATAGATTCTCCCCCGGTCTGTTTTCCAGCCGGGCTTACCTGATTCCCGTCCAAAATATTTATTGGCATATTCTATTCGGCGGTAATGTTCAGTCTTAAATTCATTTTCTTCTGTTTCTGGAATGGGGTCCCGATGCTTCCAGAAAGCCTCGATAAACATATCCCGCTCCCGGTCGGTCTTTAGCTTTAAGAAAATTTCGCGCTCAATGGGAGTAATAATATAAACGACCTCTTCTTCCAGCCATTTGCGATATTTTTCAGGTAAAGGGGAGAGCTTTTCTTTATCCTGCTTTTTCTGCTTAACGGAAGGTTGCTCTTTCTGATAAGATTTACCGCCATCTAAGGTAGCGGCCTGGCTAAAATTAAAAAGCCAAAACATTATTATAAAAACAGATATGGTTAAAGCTAATTTTCCAATTTTCGTTAATCTTTTGTAGCTAAAAAGCATTTGCCTGTCTCCTCTATTCGCTTATATATATAACCATATAACTCGCTCCAGCGTTTCGACTTATTATAGCATTATATACTGAAAATTATTTCCAGGCTTGCTCTATTTCAACTTTTCTGCGCTTAACCAGCCTGGGAAATTAAATTTTTGATGGCTTTCATATTTTTCAGGGTTGCCCTTTTCCCCAGATCAACCACTCGGCTGGCCCTGGTAAAATCAAAGGTATCAACCTTCGGATTGATTGGAAAAATCAGGTCAGCCTGGGGAAGCTGGCTTTCCGTAGAATCAGCCAGAATGACCTGAACCAGGCGATGGACCAGGACAAAGGCCGAATTGAAATTTCTGGCTGGCAGTTTTTTCAATGGACGATGGACATCAGGCACTAATACCTGCCTGGCGCCTAACTGTCGAGCTAATTTAATGGGAACATTGTTAAGCAAACCGCCATCAACCATGAGCCTACCAGAAAACCGGGCTGGTTCAATGACGAAGGGAAAAGCCATGCTCGCTCGGAGCGCTAAATAAAGAGGTCCCTGGATAAAACTCACTTCCCGACCGCTAACCAGATCAACTGCATTGCAACCAAAACGGACAGGCAAGTTTTCAATTAATATATCGCCAACAAGATGGTGCAGAGATTTTTCTAAAACATCACCTTCTTCTCCAATTTTACGAACCAGCCTTCGCTGGTATGATTCCAGAAGAAGGTAATCAATCAGTTTCCCAGGAAAAGGCAGCTTAGCCTGCCTGAGTTTAGCCAACCGACTGTAACTTAATTCTTTGCTTATTTCTTCAATCTCGCCAGGGAAGTAACCAGCAGCGAAAAGTCCACCCACCACTGCGCCCATGGATGTCCCGGTGATAATTGGAGGAATCAGGTCATTTTCCAGCAAAGCTTCCAGCACACCGATATGAGCCAGCCCGCGCGCTCCGCCGCCCATCAAAACCAGCCCCCAAATAGCTTCCTTTTTATTATTTTCAGTTCGTCTTTTTCTTCGCATTACCATCTATTTCTCTTTTAAAATTTCTTATTATTTCCCTTCTCTATCTTTCAATAAAATTTACTAATAAAACAAGTTTACAACTTTCTGGGCAAAAATGCTCGACGAAATTTACCAGGCTTTTTTCATTTTTGTTTTCTCCCGCCAACTCCATAAAAGCAATAACTAAGGCTGATTAGCCGTCATTATAATTTTTAATTATTTATTGGCGAAAGGAAGATTTTTTCAATTTTATTTTCATTGCTTTGAGGCTATACAAAAAGCATCAACTGAGCCTGAGAACTCTCTTCGCCAGTCTAAAGGTAATTCGAAACCTCAGGCTAATAAATAATAGTTAATTAACTTTAATGAGCGCCCTTTCAAGCCCAGACATTAACCCAGATAATTTTTCATTTTCACAACCTAATTTATTTCTTTATCTTTTCATGGTTAAATTGTTCATACCTTTTCCAGCGAGCCCGCAGCCTGGCCACTTCCTTTCCAGTTTTCAGATTATAAATCTGTTGAATCCAGAAATCATCAATATTGCCCGGTTTCTGGGTGATAACCTCAATTTCATCGCCGTAAAAAGCCTCCGAGCGATAGTTTATTTCCAGTTCGGTCGGCCGAGAAGAAAAAAGAATTTCCTGGGGCATTCCCTCTACTGCCCAGCGGGAATAAACAACATTATTAACGTGACGATTATAATCAAGGTCTTCAAAAAGTACTCGGAACGTAGCTTTGTAGTCCAGAGTTTCTACCACCGGAAGCTGCGGGAAATCATCTTCCAGGACCCTTTCCCTTAAAACTAATTCATCTGGAAATAAATTTTCAATTTTAATCGGCCGCCGGTTTTGCAAATCAATAATCATCCAGGAGCTGGCCGCCACCAGGATAGGCTCCTGTTTTTCATCGGCTACTTCAAATTCCCTCAAAGCATAATACCCGTATTTATCTGAGGCCCAGGTCCTGACGAAAATCTTTTCGGAGAGAGCCGGGTAGCGATTAATCTTAAGATGATAACGCGAGACTACCCAGGTTACACCTTTTTTAAAAAGATCAAACACAGAAAAGCCCTCTTTAATCGAATGCAACCGAGCGGCATCCTGAAGATAATTCATCAGGCCGGAAAGATGGGCCATCCCCAAGTAATCAGTATCAAAACTCAAGATTTCATATTGGGAAGTATATTTTATCTCTCTTTTCTCCATCATCTGTTAGCCTCTCGTGCTACCTAAAATAAAAAATTATTATCGAAATTAAAAATTTAGGGTGAAAGCTCAGATTCTACTTCTATATTAACTCCCTGTCATTAAGGCAACTTGGCCTTGGAAAGGAATCTATTCAATGTCAGTTCATTTGTATTTGGGCCTCGCTGCCGTTAATTTAAATTATACCGACTGTTTTTTATTTTTCCAAACTTTTTTTGTTTTTTTCATCACCCTTTTGGCTGGACAGCCCCCTTATTATTCAAAATTAGGCCTAAAAACCAGATTAATATTTTACCGGCTTTCCGGTAAATTATGATTCTTCTAAATTATGGTTTTTATACTAAAAAGTCTATTTCTCCAAAAATAAAGATTTACGGACAAAATTCTCAATCGCTCATTGATTTTATTGAATCATTTTTTCTGACTAAATATTTGATCCTGGGAAATAAAACAATTAACCATGGAATGAATTACTTAACTGAATTTATACTTCTCAAAAAACAATTAGAGTTAAGGCTTAAGGCTAAGCTATAAAAAAATTACAGGATGAAAAAATATTTTCAGGTTAATTTATCTGGCAAAAATTTTGTTCAGTAAAAGCTTAATTATTTTTAGAAGAGTCAAAAAATTGTATGAAACAAGTTAGTAAAAATATTAGAATAAGCTTATGAAAAGAAGGGATTTTATAAAAAGTACAGCCGTAGGTCTGGCCACTCCTGTTCTGGTTTCTTCCCGCATTTTCTCCAGGCCAGCTCCAAATGATTATATCCAGGTAGGCTGTATTGGCGTTGGACGCCAGGGGCAAGCAGACATGATGGAGCTCCTGTATCGCGGGCTTGAAGTCGGAGCCAGGATCGTGGCCGTCTGTGATGTTGACCGCCATCGGGCAGAAAATGCCGCCTGGTTAGCCGAAAAAACCTATGCTCAAGAACTCGGACTAAATCGTTATCAAAGGATAAAGATTTACCATGACTTCCGCGAACTGCTGAGGCAAAAGGAGATTGATGCTGTGCTCATTGCGACGCCTGATTTCTGGCACGGTACCGCAGCCATTCTGGCAGCCAGAGCCGGGAAACACATTTATTTAGAAAAACCGTTGACCTATTCGCTGGTTGAGGGGCAGAAACTGGCAAAGGCGGTGAGAAATTCAAAGGTTATCCTGCAGGTTGGCTCACAGCAGCGCTCTTCCATCTATTTCCTAAAAGCCTGCGAAATCGTCCGCAACGGGCTAATTGGACAGCTCGAAAAAATAATGGTCTGGTTGCCCGAAGATTCTGGACGTGGTGACCCGAGGCCAGTTCCGGTGCCGCCAAACTTAGACTATGACTTCTGGCTGGGACCAACGCCAGAAGCGCCTTACTGTGAAGACCGGGTTCATCCCCAGATGACCTATGAGCGACCTGGCTGGATGCAAATTGAAACTTACGACCGGGGCATGATTGCCAACTGGGGAGCTCACATGATTGACATCGCCCAGTGGGGACACGGAACCGAGCTCACCGGACCTATATCCATAGAAGCTCAAGCTGAGTTCCCTGACCGCGGACTTTTTAATGTCCACACCAAGTTTAAGGCTACAGCAGTCTATACTGACGGAATCCCACTGTTGATGGAAACAGGCGACCCAGCAGGCGTGCGTTTTGACGGCTCGGAAGGCTGGATTTTTGTCAGGCGAGAAGAACTCCAGGCTTCCCGGCCAGAACTTTTGAATTACCAAGTTGGCTCGGGTGAGGTTAAACTCTACCGGAGCTCCAATCATATGAAAAATTTCTTAGAGTGCGTCAGAAAACGGCAGGAGCCAGCAGCGCCGGTGGAAATAGGTCATCGCACCAATACGATTTCTGTTATCACTCACATTGCCATGAAATTGGGAAGAAAGCTGCGCTGGGATCCAGAGAAAGAAATTTTCCCAGATGACCCCGAAGCCAATCGTCTGCTGGATTTTCCGCGCCGGAAACCCTGGCTGATTTAATTTTTTCGCCTGGTAAAAAACTTGTCTGAATCATATATGCTTGCGTGTGCAGATATCTTCTTTCTGAAAGTTGATAGGTTTTTAGAACATCTGCTTTTTTAAGGAGATAGGCAACATCATGGTAAAAAGTGATCAAAAAGCAAGAATCACAAGGATCAAACAAGATGTATTTCCTCTAATTGAAATTTTGACTGCC
This sequence comes from Candidatus Aminicenantota bacterium, assembly GCA_002877915.1. Lineage (GTDB taxonomy): Bacteria > Acidobacteriota > Aminicenantia > Aminicenantales > Saccharicenantaceae > Saccharicenans. The sequence continues at coordinate 8,050 of PNJE01000068.1, read as the reverse complement.
ACAAGAGATTCGGCTGAAATTATCTGCCCAAAGACCGGCAAGATAAAAAAATATTCAACTAATCAGCCATAGAAAGTTGAAGATTTAACCGTAGCCTCTATTCATAAATTTATGAGAAAATTAAGATGCCAGGAGAAAAAAATGATTATAAATAGGAGAAATCTGTTGAAGATTCTGGTAGCTGCTGGCCTTGGTCCTTCCATTCTGCGTGATAGTTGGTCATCCGCGGAAAGGAATGGAACTGGTTTAGATTGGCCATCAGCCTGGAAAAAGCCTGAAAAAAAATTTAATTTTTCGCTGGGTCTGGCCTCCTACACTTTTCGTGCTTTTAACCTGGAGCAAACCATTCAAATGACCAGACGACTCGGCCTGGAAAAAATCTGCCTTAAAGATGTGTATCTGCCGTTGACCTCAAGTGCGGCTGAAATAACTCAAGCCATGGCTAAAATTAGAGCTTTCGGTCTTAACCCATATGCCTGCGGAGTAGTTTACCTGGAAAAACCATCAGAAGTCGACCAGGCTTTCTTCTATGCTCAGACTGCCGGGCTGGAAATGATTATTGCTTCACCCCGCCCCGAGTTGCTTTCTCTTATTGAAGAAAAAATCAAGCAGACTAAAATCAGCTTAGCAATCCATAATCATGGCCCGGGCGATAGATATTATCCCACCCCAGCCGACGCTTATGAAAGAATCAAAAATTTGAATCATAAGATTGGCCTCTGCCTTGACATAGGCCATGCAGTCAGGGCTGGAATTGACCCGGCGGAGGCTGCCCGGCTGTATTTTGATCGCCTACTTGATGTGCATCTCAAAGATGTTAGCTCCCCCAGCCCCGAAGGGGAAACGGTGGAAATGGGGCGGGGAGTGATTAATCTCAGAGAATTCTTGCGGACAGTCACCAGGCTAAATTACCACGGAACTTTATCCTTTGAATTTGAAAAGGATGAAAAAGACCCGCTGCCTGGTTTAGCTGAGTCAGTTGGTTATGTCCGCGGTCTCCTTTCCTGTTTAGATTTGTAGTAAAATTTAGAAACGAGAATCCTGAACTGGAGGGAAAAAATGGAATTCAACGATTTGATAAAGGCCCGCTACAGTGTAAGGGCTTATCGGCCTGATCCAGTAAGTGAAGATAAGCTCAACCGAATACTGGAGGCAGCTCGCTTAGCGCCAACTGCCGACAATCGCCAGGCTTTCAAGCTAATTGTCACCCGGACGAGGGGCCGGGAAGAAGAATTGAGGCGCCTTTATCACCGGGAATGGTTTATTCAGGCCCCGATAATTATAGGAATAGTAACAGTTCCACAAGCTGCCTGGGTGCGTCGCGATGGCAAGAACTATGCTGAAGTTGATGCTGCCATTGTCATGGACCATCTTATCCTGGCCGCAGCCAACGAAGGCCTGGGGACCTGCTGGATTGGCGCTTTTAACCCCGAGGCTGCCCGGGAGATTTTTAGCCTCCCGGCAAATATCGAGCCCGTGGCTTTCACTCCTCTTGGTTATCCCGCTGATTCCCCCCAGCCTAAGAAACGGAAAAAACTGGAGGAACTAATCTGCTACGACCGCTGGTCTTAAATTTTGCTCGAGATTTCTTAGCTCACCATTTAAGCATTTTTCAACTAAAGGGAAAAATCAAAAAAACCAGCAAGTCGCACAGCAGATGACTTATGACGTCCGACAGAAGAGACTCATATTTTAAATACTGGTATCCCCACCACAAGCCGCCAACCAGCGGCCAGCACTAAAACCGGGTTCTTAGTAGAAAGATGAACAGCGGCATAAAGCCCGGCCACCACCAGCATCCCAGGCCATTTCCCCAGCCTAACCGACCAGTGCCGCTGGAGAAATCCTCGCCACCAGAGTTCTTCACCGGGGGCAATAATCAATGTTAGGAAAAGTCCGATTCTCCAGCCGCTGCTCCCAGATTTGAGGGTGTAAATCGAAGCCAGATTTCTTGGCGCTTCAACCAGCAACCGCGGAAGGATAAGATTTCCGGCCATAAATACTCCGTAAAGCAGGCCAGCTGAGATAAATCCAAGCAAAACAGATTTCCCCACCTTTTCCTGGAAATCAAGATAAACATAATGGCTAAAAGACGGGTCAATAAACAGCCCGATTAAAAGAAACCCTAAAATGGTAGCTGAAAAAATTGTCCAGAAATCGAGTCGGATAAAAAATACTCCCGAGAAAATTAAAAAGAAAATTAGCCCCGTAGCAAAAGTTACCCAGTAAATCCCATTCTCCCGATCAAACTTTCGTCTCATAGTTAAATTATCCTCAAGTCATTTCCGCCTACGATATCTTATCTGAATGATTTCCGCCTTCAGTTTAGATTCCAGTAAGTTAGTAATCATCCCGGTTTTTTCATTTTAAGAAATTTTAAGAAAATAAGCTAACCATAAACCAGCTACCGATAAAAGGCCAAAAAACAAATTATAAAGCGCTGTAGCTCCATCGAGGGTAAGGAAATCGAGCCGGTATTCTTTCTCCTTCCGCCGCCTGGCTTTTTTCCACAATTTCAGGGCTCCGGGTAAAGCCAGAACTACAATCAGCATAGAAAGCGGGAGCGAAGGAAAATCGAACCCAAAAATCCGCGGCACCAGAACAAAAGCCACTACCAGCACCAAAGAGCCAAAGATTAAGTTAGCATAATAAACCAGAGATAATCTATCGCCAAGCAGAGAGGCCACGGTTACAACTTTCTTCTCCCGGTCCTGACTTGCGTCCCGCCAGTTATTAGCGTGGAGTATGGCCACAACCAGCATGCCCTGGGGCACAGCCCATATGACTGGCAGCCAGGAAAATTGACCTGTCTGGACTACCCAGGCGCCTAAGGACCCTAACAGGCCAAAATTCACAAAAACCACCAGGTCACCAAGAGCCACCGCTTTCAGCCAGGGATAAGCTGCCCCCAACACCACTCCAGCAGCTCCAAGATACAGGATAAGAATACCTCGCAGGTAAACCAGCCATAAACCGATGGCTACCCCAGCAGTAAATAATACCAGAGAACCAATCAACACCTGCTTATCAGCGAGAATTCCACGGACAATGGCTCCGCTGACTGGGGTAGCTTCACGGTCAAGTCCCCTCCGCCAGTCCATCACATCAGAAAGCATATTGGCCGCCGTGTGCAGAATGGCCATTCCGGTAAGGCTGAGGAGCAAAAGCCAGAAATTAAGTTTCACCCAACCAACCGTAGCGGCCAGGGAACTTCCTAAGAGCACTGGAATAGTCGAAGCGGGCAGGGCCCATGGGCGGGCAGCAATAAACCATTTTCTCAGCCACCCGCTTTCCCTCGCTTTCTCAATTTCTGTCATGTGTCTGTCCATTTAATTTTAAGGTTAAGGCTGAATTATTCTATCTTTTTTTAATTTTTCTTCTTTAAATTATCTTCGGTAGCAATTACTTCTTTTCCAAGTCTAATAATTTATAATGGCTAAATTTTAACAAAATTCTTCCTTCCTGGATAAGGATAAATAAATTTTTCTTTAAAGATTATAAAAATCAGGCCGGGAGTAAGTTTTTAAATTATTCCCTGGTAATTTTTATCTTGTACCAAATGGCCTTTAAATTTTTCTCCGAAGATGAAAGTACTTTTTTTGATGACGTCAATTCCAAGCAGCTCGAGAATATCCCAGGTCTCGAACCGATGGCCATCGACTTCAAATTTTTTCAGGCCGAACTTTCTCTGTTTTCCTTCCATCTTCCAAATTGGAAACCATTATTTAGCTTCCTCCTTAGCCGTTTTCCTATTTCATTTTCATTTCTGTTGAGCCAGGGCTCTGATTTTAATAAAATTTTTAATAAAATCAAGTTGACTAAAATGCTTATTGAGGAGGAAAAAATGAAAATAAGCCGCCAGCAATTCTTGAAATATTGCGGCTTGGGAATTCTGGCCCCTGCCTTGGTGGAAAAACTTTCTCCGGCTGCTCCCAGACTGGCCGCCGCTCGGGAAGAAGTAAAAAAAATGAAAATTAAAAAAATTGAAATTTACACCCTCGATGTTCCGCTGATTTCTCCTTTTCGCATTGCCATCGGGACGATGTATGCAGCAAATGATATCCTGGTCAAAATCATTACTGACAGCGGACTTTATGGCCTGGGTGAGGCCTGTCCCTTTCCCCCGATTACTGGCGAAACCCAGGAAAGTAATATTGCCGCGGCAAAAGCGGTAAGAGAAATTCTTCTTGATAAGGATCCGTTGACGATTGAAGCCTTAGTTGATGGTATAGGCAATATTGTCCATTCGAATCCAAGTGCGGTGGCCGCTTATGATATGGCTCTTTATGATTTGCTGGGAAAATCTTCCGGTCTGCCGCTTTATAAGCTTCTGGGTGGATATCGTTCTAATTTTGAGACAGATTTAACTACCGGGCTTAATACTCCAGAAAAAATGGTTGAAAGTGTCAAGGAAAGCCTATCCCTGGGCTATCGACAGATTAAAATTAAGGTGGGTGAAGATCCAGACCTGGATGTCAAAAGAGTCCGGATGGTCCGGGAAGCTATCGGCCCTGACATCCCGCTGAGAATAGATGCCAACCAGGGTTGGTCGGTTCCTCAGGCTATTTATGCCTTGAGACAGATGGAACCATATAAAGTGCAGTACGTCGAGCAGCCAGTGCTGGCTTCAGATATTTTTGGAATGAAAACGGTAAAAGAGCAATCGCCGGTGCCGATTATGGCCGATGAATCACTATTCGGGCCAGCGGATGCTATCAAGCTAATTAAAGAAGAAGCCTGCGAGTATTTCAATATCAAGCTGATGAAAGCCGGTGGCCTTCTTAACTCTCTTAAAATCGCCCATACGGCCGCCGCCGCTAATATCCAGTGCATGGTCGGTTGCATGCTGGAAACCAGGTTGGGCTTGACAGCCGCGGCTCACCTGGTGGCCAGCCAGAAAAACATCGTTTTTGCTGACCTGGATGGAAATTCCGAGCACAAAATTGATCCTATTATTGGCGGAATCAAAGTGGAAAAAGGCATCATTTATCTTCCCGAAGCTCCGGGCCTCGGTGCCGACGTGGACAACAATTTTCTAAAAAAGATGAAACAATTCTAAAAAGGGGACACCAAACTTTTTACCTATTTTTGAGTGAGAATAAAAAATGGGAAGGTGAAAATTAGAGGACTAAAAATTAGGGGGAATAAAACTTGTTTCCCCATTTTTTGAGAATATTAACGAGAGTTCAACCGATAGGTGTCAGGCTAAAATTCAGACATGAGGCTTTAATTTATTTTTAGGAGATAAAGATGGACAGCAAGAAGAAGGTCAAATGGGGCATACTTGGTTGTGCCGCCATTGCTGAAAAGGCTTTCATCCCGGCCATAAAGAAAGCCCGAAATACCGAACTGGTGGCTATCGCCTCAAGAGATATAAACAAGGCTCGCGCCTGGGCTGATATATACGGCTTAAAAAAGGCCTTTGGTTCTTATGAAGAGCTTCTGAAAGACCCGGAGGTGGAAGCCGTTTACAATCCGCTGCCAAATCATCTCCATCATCCCTGGACAATTAAAGCTCTTAAGGCTCGAAAACACGTCCTTTGCGAAAAACCGTTGGCTCTGACTTCGGCCCAAGTCAAAGAAATGTTCAGCGAGGCTGAGAAGAATGGCTGCCTGCTGATGGAAGGTTTTATGTACCGATTCCATCCTCGCCTGCTTAGAGCAAAAGAATTAATGGACTCAGGCCTAATAGGCGAACCGCGTTTAATCCGTGCTTCTTTTAATTTCTTCCTTGACCGCCAGCCTGATAATTACCGCTGGTATCCTCAATACGGCGGTGGAGCACTTTATGATGTCGGCTGTTATACCATTAATGCGGCCCGCCTTTTTTTTGGAGCCGAACCCGACGAAGTCTTGGCCAAAGCCCATATGGACGAAAAAACGGGCATCGACCTGACTACTTCAATGCTGTGTACCTTTCCTGACTCTCGCCAGGCCCTTCTTTCCTATAGCTTCGAGCTGGAATTTGAGAGTTCCCTCGAGATCTGCGGTTCCAATGGACGGATTATTCTCGACCGAGCTTTTTCTGCCAAGCATTTTGAAACTGAAATTCAAGTTATCCGTCGAAACAAAACTGAGACCATAAAATTTCCGCCTGCCGACCAGTTTCAGTTGATGATTGAGCATTTCGGGGAAGCTATTCGGGGCCGGGCTGAACCACTCTTGAACTTCCAGGATGCCTACGACAACGCCCTGGTCATTGAAGAGGTCCTCAACCAGATCTCGGCAAAAGAGTCCCCGACTCTCCGAAAATAATTCACACGGAGTAATAGCCAAATAAATGCAGGAGATTAGATTTTAATTTTGCCTTTAAGACAGCCAGTTAGTTTCTATCTTCCTATAAATTAACTGATCTGGAAATGGGCAGCTTAGGCCAAGAATTCGGAGGGGACTGATTTCAACCGGTTGATGTCAACTATCCGGTCGCGGACATCAAACTTGAAGGCACAGTTGACCAAACACTGGTCACAGCCGTCACAAGGGTTATCCGGCAGTCCGAGCGAGCTGACCAGTTCATGGGCGGCCGCCAGGTTCTTGTAACCGTAAGCATACATGTAAGCCCGCATCATCTCAGGAATCGGCAGGTCTTTTGGACACTGTGGCACACAACGCTGACAGCCCTGACAGTATAAACCGGCCAAGCCCTGAGCTTCTCCTAATTTCAGGTCTTTGAGCTCTGAATCAGTCAATTTTAAATCTTTAACCACCTCCAGATCAGTCTTAAGCTGATCAAAGGTTGTCATACCCGGGATGGCCGTCGTGATGTTAGGATTGTTCAAAGCCCACTTGAGAGCCGCCTTCGTATTTATCGGCTGGGTTCTTTGCTTATCCCAGTAGGCCCCGGCCAGGGTTTTCATGGCAATTATGCCCATCCCAGCGGACGTAGCTTCGGCAATGGCCGCATCCAAGTCTTTTATATAATCTTTTCTGAAATTATATCCGCTTAAAACCACATCATAAATCTTAGCTTCGATGGCCGCCCGAATTACTTCTGGCTCATTGGCATGCGTGGAAACACCGATGAAACGAGCCTTGCCGGACTTCTTGGCTTTTTCCATGACCTCGAGGTTTTCCGGCTTGAGGACATTTTCTTTCTTAGTCAAATTGTGCAGGTACAAAATATCCACGTAATCAAAGCCCAGGCGCTTCAAACTCAGATCAAGTAATTCCATGAATTTTTCATCTTCCTTTACTTTGGTGGCAATAAAAAAGCTATCTCGGGGACGTCCTTTAAGAACCTGGCCAATCATTACCTCATTATTGCCTCGCTGATAACTGTGGGCGGTGTCCAGGTGGACCAGGCCAGAATCGAGAGCCGCCCGCACGAGCTCGGGATTATCCGCATTCATCACCCCCATTGAGACGATTGGCAGGACAACACCCGTGCCTCCGAGTTTTCTGTAGATAAATCCTTCACGCCTGCCACCGGGTGGCTGAGGTCCATCTTTGTTCTGGGCTTTCTTTTGGGCATCATCAAATTTCTTCTTGTCATCGGCCAAAAGCAAAGAAGTAGCTCCGGTAGCTACCAGGCCAGTCAGACCGACCTTCAAAAAATCACGACGATTGAGAGAAGATTTGCTCATGCCATCCTCCTGTCCTATTCAGATTACCTGAACAAACCTCTCTGGTCAAACAAAAAAAAGGACATCTGCAGGTGTCCCCTTTTTTCCCCTCTTTTCACCAGCTTTTCTTGAGGCAACATTCAGGCCAAAACTGGGTAGATTTGCAAGTGTCCCAGCTTCTGGTTATTGTAAATATCAAAAAATAAGTTTATGCTGATTTTCAAAGGAGAGAATATGATGTTTATCGGGCCATCTGAAAAATTAAAGAAATTATCAGGCAAATCTCACTCTCATCCATTATTGAAATTTATATTTTTTTCTCTGCTTATAGCCTCAATCTTTTTCCTTCAGACTGGCTGCACTAAAAAGCCAGAGCCGGCTGATTTAATTATAGAGGAATCCCGAATTTACACGGTCAACTCAGCTCAGCCTTGGGCTGAAGCTGTAGCGGTTAAGGGTGAGCGGATTGTGTTTGTCGGTTCCAACAA
>PNJE01000102.1 GCA_002877915.1 Candidatus Aminicenantota bacterium | reverse complement strand
CCATCTATAATTCAGCACTCCGGAAAAATCAGAAAAATATTGCCAGCGGCGCCGGTTTAATCCTTTCACTAAATGAAAATGATTGGCCGGCATTCCCATTTTGACTAAGCTGGCTGGCAGATGGTCAAAAGTCAGTAACGTATGTGGCCAGGAATAATCGGAAGCCTGGCAAACCTCTTCGGCCAGCAGCGGTGGGAGCTCAACGCTTTCCGCCTCATCCTGGATCATAGTAAAAATACCGGTCAGTTCAGAATAAGCTAACCGCCCGGCCAGACCCCTGATTCCCCCAGGTGAAAGAAAACTAACCGAAAACCCCAGCCCTGGAAAATAATATTCAATAGCTTTAAACAGATAGGCTCGGTCGGCATAATCCAGGGAAGCCGATCCGGAATTGTTGCCGTCAATGAATCCCCGTTTCATCCAATCTTGCTCTCGGAAAGGAGTCAGGTCTAAGCCGAGTTCTTTGGCTTTTTTCTCTATTTCCCAGGGTTCATAAACTTTTCGAAAATCCATAAACAAAGTCGGCTGACCGCCACTCAAATAGCAATAAAAAATCATCGTCAGCAAACCCTGGACATCATTCTCAGTGGCAAACGGAATGACGGGCTTCTTCCCAGTATGATCTTCGGTGGAATTAAAAAGGGACTCGGCAATATCAGCCGTCGCCAGGGGAATTCCTCTCCGGTCAGAACCCCAGGCTAACTGGCTGGTCCACCCGCCGCCAATAGCTCTTACCTCCTGCAGATAATTCCTGATGATAAGATAAAGAGCCAGTCCTTCATCCAGCTTTTTCCGCTCTTCCGGCCTAAGGACCGGAGGCTTAATATGGTCAATTCCGGTAAGTATTCGCCGGCGAGAATTTTTAATTTCTTCAGTATTGGTAAAAATCCGATCTTTAAATTTGACATTAATCACCCAATGGCGAAGAGCTTTTAGTTCTTCGGGATCATAGCCTCCTTTTTTTTGCAGCATATCGGCAAAGAGTTTCATTGATTCTCTGGTTGACTCCAGCCCGAAATATTTTCTGGCCGCAGAGACATGATTAAGAGCTGTTTCCATCTGCATGGAGTCAGTATCAATAGAAACAAACCTTCTTCCCCTTAAAGCTACCCTAGTCAACATGGCATAACCAAGGTCAATAATTTGCTTGGCCGTTTCTTCATCAAATTCTGGCTCCAGGCCGGTTTCAGGCATATTCCCGATGATCATCGGGCAAACCCGTCCAGTTTGGGCATAGGCTCCGACCAGGGCATCAATTCCAACTACTCCTGGCTTGGGGGCGTTATTGCCGCCAACACAGGCTAAAGGCGTCTCAGCCGGAAAATAAGACGTCAGGGCAATAGCCGATTTCCCGGGGAAAAACCAAGTGTCGGGAACAATAAAAATTCCTTCGACTCCGGCTTCTTTCATCTCTCTGGCTCCACTTTCGGCAGTAACTTCGGAATCAACTAAGTGGGAACAATAAAATATGTTAGGTGGAGTTCCGTCTGGCAACCTCAGATTCTTAAAAAGCAGCCTGGCAGTCATCTTACCAATATTAAAGGCCCTGGTCCTCGAAATTTCATCAATTCTGGGATCGCAGGGGACGAAAACGCCCAAGGTAGGGTTAGTTGAAACTTTTTTAGAAACAAAGGGCATTTTTCCCTCCTAAAATTTATGGATATTTTATTAGATTAAAATCAAATATACTCAATGGTGGCCGGAGGTTTAGAAGTAATTTCATAAGCTACTCGGACGACCGCAGGAATTTCTTCAGTAATCCTTCTGGCCAGCTTGGTCAAAAGATCCCAGGGAACCGGAGTCGGCTGAGCAGTCATAGCGTCCTGGCTTTCAACCGACCTAATTATAATAATGTGGCCGAATTTTCTTTTCCCTTCGGCCAGGCCCGTCCCCATATCATTCATCAGGACGGCAAACGCCTGAAAAGGCTGGAGAGGAGACAATTCTTCCTCAACAATTCTGGTAGCTTTCCTGACCAGCTCCACCTTTTCCGGGGTAACTTCTCCAATTATCCTGGTAGCCAGGGCCGGACCGGGGAAGGGCATCCTCCGGAAAATTACTTCGGGTAAACCCAACTCTTTTCCCACCCGCCTGACCTCGTGCTTGAAAAGTTCTTTTAAAGGTTCAATTATTTTAAAGCCGAAGCCTTTTTCTGGATCAATGCCGATTTGCTCCAGGATATTATGCTGAGTTTTTATACCACCCTGAGTTTCAATGATATCGGCGGCTATGGTTCCCTGCACTAAGTAATGGGCTTTGCTTTTGAGGACTTCTCGACCAAAAACTTTATAAAAAGTATAACGAAATGCTTTTCTCTTCTCTTCCGGGTCAGTTTTTCCCTTCAGAGCTTCAAAAAATTCGTTCTTAGCTTCAACAATATCGATATTTATTCCCAGCCGGGCGAAAGTTCCTTTTACCTCCTGAGGTTCATTTTCCCTCATGAGCCCGTGATCAATGAAAATAACTTTGAGCTGGGAGCCGAGAGCCCGGTGAGCCAGGAGCGTAGCCACGGAGCTGTCCACTCCACCCGAAAGAGCAGAGATTGCTTTATTTGCCCCGACCGTTTTCTTAATTTCTTCAACCTGTCTTTCAATAAATTTTTTCACATCCATATTTTCCTCCATGGATACCAGTAAAAAGATAATACAACAACTTTTAGAAGCCTGTCCAACCAAAAATTTTTTGATTTCTAATAACTTTTTTATTGATTTTTTTAAGAAAAAGACGGATATTAAAAATAAAGAGAGGAGGGCCTCCATCCAAGGCGTAAGATTTTCTGGAGAAGGACGCCCCCCGAGAGTCCTTCTCCCGCCCTCCTCGGGAGGAATTTCTACTTATTTAGTCGTTCTTCTTCCTTAAAAATTGAAAAATTTTCTTAAGCCCTTCGCTATTTAATCACCACCCATGAAATCAGCTGGCCCATTTTTTCTGGCAAAAATTAATAATCACTCCAAATTGATTAAAGCTCAAGGAAATGGTAGATTTAAAAATAATAGGCCAAGATGAAGCTTTTGAAATTGAGCATATCTGGAGTCCGGGGAGTGGTCGGGGAGACTATCACTCCCGAGTTAGTACTTGATTTCGCTTGTGCTTTTGGGACCATGCTTCCGCCGGGACCGGTAATCGTCGGGCGCGATACCAGGAAATCAGGACCAATGATTCAGCAGGCAGTAGTTTCAGCTCTTCTTTCCACCGGTCACCAAGTGCTGGATTTTGATATCTGCCCTACTCCCATTATTCAATTCTCAGTAAAAAAGGAGAGAGTTAGGGGAGCCATCTCCATAACGGCTGGACACAATCCGGCTGAGTGGAATGCCTTGAATTTCATTAATAACTACGGGACTTATCTCAATGAATTTCAAGGGTCAGACCTTCTCGACATCTATCATCTGAATCATTTCCGCTTCAAATCGCCAAAACAATTTCCAGGAATTAGCCATGAGGTAAATCCGGAAGAAGTTTATTTTTCCTGGCTAAAAAATAAATTAAGGGTCCAAGAAATCAGCCAGGCGAAGTTTAAAGTCGTGGTTGACCCCTGTAATGGAGCCGGCTCCAAGCTTATCGACCGATTTTTAGGAGAACTGGGAGTTGAACCAATTACCGTAAACAATGAAGGAAGCGGCTATTTCCCACATGACCCCGAGCCCAGACCCAGGAATGCTGGGGAAGTAGCCTCATTAGTAAGAGCTACCGGGGCGCAGGTTGGCTTTCTCTTAAATAGCGATTGCAGCCGGGTCTCCCTGGTGACTGAAACCGGGGAAACGCTTTCAGAAGAATATACCCTGCCCTTAGTCGCCAGCTATTATTTGCGATGGCAACCGGGACCAGTAATCACCAATCTCAGCACTTCAATGATGATTGAAGCCGTGGCTAAAAAATTCGGTCTTCCACTGGTCAGAACAAAGGTCGGCCAATCTTCGATTATTCAGACAATGCTGCAGGAAGAAGCCGCTGTCGCCGGAGAAGGAAGTGGTGGCCTGGCCTTAAAAAATTTCCAGCCAGCCTTTGATGGATTTGTAGTAATCGGATTGATTTTAGAAAGGATGGCCGTGGAGCAAAGAAAACTTTCCGAATTGGTCAAGGAACTGCCCCATTACCACATTGTTAAAGATAAAATCTTCTGCCCGCCTCATCGCCTCCACAGCCTGGTGGCCGAAACGAAAAAACTTTACCCAGGAAAAGACATTAATTCAACCGATGGGCTCAGAATAACTGGGAAGGACTTCTGGGTTCATATCCGGGCTTCCACTACCGAGCCCATTATTAGAATCGTTGCCGAGAGTCCATCCCGGAACCGGGCTCAGCTGGAAGTGGATAAGGTGATGGCTTTTTTAAAGAGGTTATCAGGTTAGATGATGAGAAAACAGCTACCACTGAAAATCAGCATCTCCGGGGTGAGAGGGATAATTGGAGAAAGCCTTACTCCCCAGATAGCCGCCAGATTCGCGGCCGCTTTTGGCACTTATTTAGGTCCAGGTCAAATTCTGGTTGGCCAGGATTCTCGGCCGTCCGGGGTAATGCTGAAAAAAGCGGTGATCTCCTCTCTGCTGGCCACCGGCTGCCAGCCAGTAGAAGTCGGCATTCTGCCAATTCCAACTATTCTTTTCCTCACGAAGGAAAAGCAAGCAGCCGGAGCGGTAGTCATTACCGCCAGCCACAACCCGCTCGAATGGAACGGACTGAAGTTCGTCGGTCCAGAAGGCCTCTATCTCAGAGCTTCTCAGGTCGAAGAATTCCTGGATATTTTCCACCAAGGTGAATTTACTTTTGTCCCGGCCGAAAGGATTAAGCCAATCATCCAAGAAGAAAAAGCTGGTTACCTTCATCTTCACAAAATACTCAGCCGGATCAACGTTAAAGCCATCAGGAAAAGAAACTTCCGGATAGTAGCCGATTGC
>PNJE01000135.1 GCA_002877915.1 Candidatus Aminicenantota bacterium | reverse complement strand
GATAATTATTATCTCCCCGGTCTTTAGCTTGGTAACATCGGTCTGAATGGGAAGCCCTCCTGAGTCTTCCGTAGTATTAAAAAATATTGGAGCAATTAAGCCCCCGATAACCACGCCCCCACGTCTTTTATTAGGAACATAAGGAATATCCTCGCCAATATGCCAGAGAAGAGAATTACAAGCTGATTTGCGGGAAGAACCGGTCCCCACCACATCACCAACAAAAGCAACTTTATATCCTTCTTCCCGAAATTTCTTTATAATCTCAAGGCCGCCCGGGAATCGGGTTTCTCCCATTGATAGTGCGTGCAGGGGAATATCTGGACGGCTCCAGGCATATTTGGCCGGGGATAGATCATCGGTATTTATTTCTCCATCCACTTTATAAACCTTCAAGACGATTTTATCTGGAAAAGGGGGACGAGAAAGGAACCACTCACCCTTAGCCCAGGATTCCAGAACAGCCTGAGCCTGAAGATTTTTCTTAGCCTTAGCCAGATTCACCACCTGATCATAAGCTTCATAAACCAGGATGATTTTTTTGAGGGCTTCGGCTGCCTTTTCGGCCAGGTCCGGATGCTCGAGCAATTTGACTAAAGGTCCGACATTATAACCGCCAATCATTGTTCCCAGAAGAAATACCGCTTTTTCTGGAGAAACCAGAGGAGATTTTCTCCTTCCCAAGGCTATGTCGGTAAGCCAATCAGCTTTAACCTTGGCCGCTGGATCTACTCCTGGAGAAATTCTTTGCTCCAATAGATAAATCAATTCCTCTTCTTTCCCAGCAGGCGGATTTTCAATTAATCGGCCCAGTTGTTCAGCCTCTTCTGGCGTCAGAGGCAAAGGAGGAAGGCCTATTTTTTTTCGTTCTTCCAATTTTTCATAATAGCTTTCCAACATCTTTATTTCTCCTTTGGTTAATTTAATTCTTAAGGCAATAATGTAATTTCAATTTTATATCTTATGAATTTAAAAATAATTTGTCAAAAAGCCAGTTTCTATCTCCTTTTTAATCAAGAAATTCAATTAAAATTTTATCCATATCTCCCCCGGCTGAGCCTGGATTTTTTTATTGATTTTAACTTAAAAAGCTAATAGAATTTAATCTTAATAATTCTTTAATTAAAAAATCAGGAGGTAAAATGATTGATCGGAGTGCTATCGAAAAAGCAAAGGAACATTTTGTTCAGCTTCTTGAAGCCCAGGCCAAAAGAGTCGAAAAGCTGAAATCTGCCCCGGACTGGATCGATTATTCCAAGCTCTCCCCAATTAAAATTGGTATCCTTCCAGGAGACGGTATAGGTCCTTTTATCGCCGCCGAGGCAGAAAGAGTTCTTCGTTTTATGCTGGAGGAAGAAATTAAGAAGGGCAAAGTTTATATTAATACGATTGAGGGGTTGACCATTGAAAACCGAGCAGCCCATGGTAAAGCTATCCCCGATGATGTTCTTGAAGAAATTAAAAAATACCAGGTAACTTTGAAAGGACCAACCACCACTCCCAGAAAAGGAGATCCCTGGCCGAACATCGAAAGCTGCAATGTCGCTATGAGAAAAGAGCTTGACCTTTTCGCTAATGTCAGGCCGGTGAGAGTCCCAAAACAGGGCATCGACTGGATATTTTTCAGGGAGAACACGGAAGACCTATACGCCCTTGGTCCTTACGGAATTCAGTTGGGCGAAGATATCGCTATTGATTTCAAATTGATAACTGCTCCTGGTTCCGACCGAATCTGCCGTATGGCCTTTGATTATGCCAAAAGAAATGGACGAACCAAGGTTACCTGTGTGACCAAGGCTAATGTGGTCAAGACCACTGACGGCCTTTTCTTAGAAACTTTTTATAAAATCGCTAAAGAATACCCCGAAATCCAGGTTGATGATTGGTATATTGATATTATGACTGCTAAGCTGGTAGATGAAAAGCGCCGCCGCGAATTCCAGGTCCTTGTTCTGCCCAACCTTTATGGCGATATTCTAACTGATGAAGCAGCCGAATTCCAAGGAGGCGTGGGAACAGCTGGCGCAGCTAATATCGGCAAACAATATGCCATGTTCGAAGCTATTCACGGCTCGGCCCCCCGAATGGTCATGGAAGGAAGAGCTCAATATGCTGACCCATCCAGTATGATTAGAGCAGCGGCCATGCTTATCAACCACATCGGTTATCCGGAAAGAGCCAAAAAGCTGGAGATGGCCCTGGACATTTGCGGTCAATATGAAAAAAAGCTGGTCATTACCGGACGACCGAATGGAGCAACCGGCAAAGCCTTCACTGATTATCTGATTGATTGGCTGAACAACCCGAAACTCCAAGAAACTTGGGAAGCCTACGTCAAAGCCTGAAGCTTAATTTGTAGCTATAGAATTACTTAGCAAAAATCTCTATTAAAGGAGTTTAAATATGCGCAAAAAAATAGCCCTAATTGGCGGCGGCCAGATCGGCCAGATTTTGGCGATGCTGGCAGCACAAAAAGAACTCGGAGATATTGTTATTCTTGATGTACCCGGTTATGTTAATGTTTGCAAGGGGAAGGCCCTTGACTTGATGGAAATGGCTCCTCACGGCAATTACGATGCCAATATTACCGCTACTTCCGATTATCAGGACATTGCCGGGGCAGATGTAGTAATTGTCACCGCCGGTAAGCCGAGAGAAGCAGGTATGACCAGGGAAGATCTTCTTAACGTCAACATAAAAATTATCACTGAGGTAGCTAATGGCGTTAAAAAGTATGCTCCCAAAGCTTTTTGCATCATTTTAACCAACCCGCTTGATGCTATGGTTTATGTTTTTCATAAAGTCACTGGATTTCCCAAAAACCAGGTCATTGGGATGGCTGGTACCCTGGATACCGCTCGGTGGAGAGCTTTCATTGCGATGGAATTAGGTGTCTCGGTAGCCGATGTAGCTGGAACAGTACTCGGCGGACACGGACCGGATATGGTTCCCCTTCCCCGGTTAACTACGATTGGCGGAGTACCTCTGACCGAATTAGCCACCCCGGAACAAATTGACCGCCTGGTCAACAGGACAAGAGAAGCCGGAACGGAAATAGTTAAGCTCTTTGGAAAAGGTTCAGCTTTCTTCAGCCCGGCCTGGAGTGCGATAGTGATAGCTGAATCATATTTAAAGGATAAAAGGAGAATTCTCCCCTGCGCCGCCCTTTGTGAGGGTGAATATGGAGTCAACGGTCTTTTTATCGGCGTACCCTGCTTGATTGGGGCCAGGGGGATGGAAAAAATCTTTGAAATCAAGTTGACCGAGGAAGAAAAAGCCCAATTTGCCAAGACCGTGGCTTCGGTAAGTAAAACTGTCTCAGAATGTCAGATTTAAAATTAAGGCCACTGTTAGCTTGACAAGAAGTTGCTAATTTTTTAATTTTAAGAGGCCAGGTAAGAAGTCGTCATTAAGCTAAATAAAAGGCGGAAGTAGAAAAAATGCTTCCGCCTTTTTTATTTCTTAGGAGATAAATTATCTGTCCAAATACTTAAAATATTTATTAAAATCAAAAGGTTAAAAGAGCCATAAAATAATCTTGGTCTTTTTTCTTTTCCTAATTACCAATTGCCTCCTAAAAAGTGGTAGCTTAAATTAAGAAAAATAGTTAGAATATGGTCTTTTAAAAAAACTTAGGTAGAGAAAAGAATGCTGATATATGAATACCAGGCTAAAGAAATTTTAAGACAACTGGGAATTAAAATTCCGTCGGGCGAAGTTGGACAAAACTCGAAAGAAATTATCGAAATAGTTAAAAAGTTATCCCCTCCGGTAGTCTTAAAGGCTCAGGTTCTCTCTGGTGGTCGAGGAAAGGCAGGAGGAATTATCCTTTTAAAAAACCAGGAGGAAGCTGAATACCGAATCCAAGACTTAATAGGAAAAAAGCTTTTTACCAACCAAACTGGCACTGAGGGACTCGAGGTCAGGAAAATTCTGGTGGAAAAAGCGATTAAAATGGCTAAAGAATTTTATCTTGGACTGACTGTTGACCGGCGGAAAGAAAAATTGGCAGCGATAGTCAGCTTAAAAGGTGGTCTGGAAATAGAAGCTGTTTCTCAAGATAACCCGGAGTTAATCAAAAAAGAATATTTTTACCCTGATACCGGGCTCTTATCTTTTCAGCAAAGAAATTTAGCTTATTTTTTAGAACTTCAAGGCGATTCTTTCAATTTATTTCTAGATTATCTGGAGAAGCTGACTGATTTTTTCCTGACTCACGATCTTAAGCTTTTAGAAATTAATCCCTTAGCTCTAACTGAGGACCGGGAACTGGTAGCAATTGATGCCAAGATGGATTTTGATGATGGTGGTCTTCCCCGTCATCAGGAAATCTCCCGGCTGGAAGACTTATCTGGTGTCTCCGCTGAGGAAATTGAAGCCCGACAATACCACCTCAACTATTTAAGAATGAAAGGTCAGATTGGCTGCCTGGTTAATGGGGCCGGATTAGCTATGGCTACTATGGATCTGATAAAATTATTTGGTGGAGAACCAGCTAACTTCCTGGACATCGGGGGTGGAGTAACCGAAGAAGCAGTCGGCAAAGCTTTTGAAATTTTAATTAAAGATGTCCAGGTAAAAGTCGCTTTGATTAACATTTTTGGAGGAATTGTCCGGTGTGATTTAGTAGCTAAGGGAATCACTGATTACGCAAAAAAAATTTCTTTAAAAAAGCCGGTGGTGGCAAGGTTAGAGGGAACTAAGGTGATAGAGGGCAAAAAAATTCTAAGCGAATCGGGCCTGCCTTTCTATTTAGTTGACGATTTTGAAAAAGCAGCTGAACTGGCCGTTTCTTTAAGTCAAAAATCAAATAACTCAGGATAATTTATATTGATAACAATAAATAAAAAAATGCTTAACCTTCTTGGAAAATAAAATGAGCATTCTCTTAGATGAAAATTCTCGGGTTTTAATCCAAGGAATTACTGGCCAGCAG
>PNJE01000046.1 GCA_002877915.1 Candidatus Aminicenantota bacterium | reverse complement strand
GGTGGCTCCGGCTATAGCTGAATAAAGCTTGAAAATATCCTCTGATTGTTCTCTCATCACCAGCCCGCCCCATTTTTCTGGGATCCGTTCGACGAAAAGGAAATGCACTTCTGTTCCCGAATCAGAAAAAGCCTTGACAACCTTATCCTGATCCAGCCTTAATTCACGGTGATAGACTTGAAAAAGATCTTGAAGCTCGCTCAGAATTTCCTGGTTATCCTGGTTATTGGAAATAAGGGTATTCAACATAGTCGAACTTATTTCCGGCCGGTATTCCTGTTGATAGACGAAATAAAGTATTTTTTCTCCTTTGATTCTCTTAAGCAGTTCAGCAAAACCGACTAACTTATTTTCATCTACCATCCTTAAAGATTCCAGTTTTTGGAGCGAATCGCGGTACTGTGACAGGAGCCTTTCAAGTCCGAACAAAGAAATTGAAGCATCGGTCTGCTCATCTCCGCCGGCTACTGGATTGAGTCCCTCAATACCCTGAACAAATCTCTTCAGGTCCCGGACTATGCTCTGATAATAAGAATTCCCCATATTTATATCCTTTTTCAGGATATCATTCATCTGCTTGGCCGCTATTTCAGGGTTGTTGGATGCCAGGAGGTTAGGATTTAGCCGGTAATTGCCCATCGGAGTCTGGGCCTGCACCTGATCCCCAGGGGTGAATGTATTAGAAAAAAAATAATTAAGAGCTTCCAGTAATTGGGGTTGATATTCGTACATCTGAAAAAGTAGAAAATAACTCCGGTTAATTTCCGGGACCTCGGCTATGTTCCCTTCCTGCTTAATCAAATCTTTCTTATGGATTTCCAGCAGCCCCTCTATTTTCTGTGGTTGCCCATTGGCCAGAAGTTCAAAATCAGAAAGCTGAAGCCCACTCAAAAATTGATCGTTTTCCAAAACTCTGACCGGAAGATAGTTCTGAGCTGAGGCCTTCTCCTGGGATTTAGCCCCTGTATTTAAGATAGCCGCGGTCAGAAAGATGACTGATCCGCTGATTAAAATCATTTTCAAAATTTTCATTTTTACCCTCCCCAACTTTATCAATCTATTTATTTTTACTTACTTTTCTTTTCCACCTGACTTTAATAACCACTGACCTCGCCATTCAATTTAGCTTAATCCCCAGGCTTTCTAAAGAGCATCAAGGCCTATTCTCAGCTTTAAAATTTAACGACACTTTTCTATTAAAGTTTCCAGCTCGGCTTTCTCCTTGTCGGATAGAGAATGACCATAAAGTTGCTTATATTTGTTTAAATAGGCCAAGGCTTGCTCCTTTTTCCCCGTATCTAAATAAGCCAGAGCCAGGTTATAAAGAGCATAGCGGTGGTCAGGTACAATAGTAAGAGTCCTATTCCAGTTGAAGATAGCACCATCAATATTCCCCTGAATCCGATAAACTGCTCCCAGACCGTTATAAGCTTCGGCGTGCTCAGGATCAAGTTCAATAGCTTTTTTGAAGTGTTCCTCGGCGCTGGTTAATATCTGGCGGTCACGGTTTTTAAGAGCCAGGGACATTTCGGAGGTGGCCAGGTTGGTCAGAACCACCGGATAGGCTGGGTCAAGGGCCAGAGCCTTTTCATAAACTTCTATAGCTTTTTCTGGTTGCCCGCTTTTCCAATAGGCCACTCCTAAATAATTCCAGAGGTCTGGATCCCAATCCACTAACCCCAGGGCTTTATTTAGCGATACCAGAGCCTGGTCATAATTTCCTTCCTCTACCAGCACCAGGCCGTATTCCATCCAGAGCTTATAATTGCGGGGATTGGCTTCAGTTCCTGCCTTTAGTATTTTTTCAGCTTCGCTTAAATTCTTGCTTTTTTCGTAAATAGTCACCAGGAAAAGATAGGGATTATCAAACTCCGGCCGTTTAGTTATCAGGTCCTTGAGCAATCTGACACTCTCAGCCACCTTGCCCTGGAAATAGAACTCCTGGGCCAGTTCAAACTGGTGGTTAAAAGGAAGTAGAGTTTTGAGATCGTCTTCCGGACCAAAAACCTTTTTCTCTGGCGGCTGATATCCGCCGACATAGCCCAGGCTTTGGAGCTTCTCTTTAGCCGCAGCATCAGGACGATACCGAGCTTCAAGCTTAAAGGCAGATTCCTTTTTGATTAGTTCATTCAAGGCTTCTTTTTCCCGGCTGATGCTGGCAGTGGCTATGTTTTTATTTTCCTGAAAATCACTTTTAAGGTCATAAAGTTCAGGAATGGGAGAATCAATAAACTTTTTATTTCCTTCAATGAACCCTCGTAAGGGGGCCCAGCCCCGACGATAATAAGCATAAAGGGATTCAAAATAGATCTTTCGAGAAGGAAGAGATTTTCCCTTGATGATCGGAACGAGCGAGAGACCTTCTAAATAGTCAGGAGTTTTCAACCCGAGGAGGTCACACACGGTGGGGAAAATATCTATGTGACAGACATTTTCTCCTATTTTCTGGGGTTTAAGACCGGGAGCTGTAATAATTAAAGGCACCCACAAGGTAGAATTATAAGTAAAATAGCCATGGGTTGTTTCGCCGTGTTCTCCCAAAGATTGCCCGTGGTCCCCGGTCAGAACAATTACAGACTGGCCAAGCTGATTTGTTTTTTGTAAATAATCCAAAAGCGGGGCCAGGGAAGCATCGACATAAGCTACTTCCCCACTATAAGGATCGTTTTTATACTGGGTAGCAAAAGGCTCTGGCGGTTCGTAAGGCTGATGGGGATCAAAGCAATGAATCCAGGCAAACCAGGGTTGTTTCTGGTTTTTAAGCCAGTCCATAGCACTTTTAACTACCGCTTCAGCTTTCCTTTCAGTAAATTTAAAATCCAAACCGGTTCCAGCTCCATAATTCTGATCATAAACCTCAAATCCCTGGTTCAGGCCAAATCTGGAATCAAGAGGAAAGGCCCCGATAAAAGCTCCACAGCTATAGCCATTAGATTTTAAATAAGTGGCCATATTGGGAAGCTCAGGGGGAACTTTGAAAAAGCCGTTATCATGCACTCCATGCCTGAGCGGAGTTAGCCCTAACAAAATATTGGCATGCGAAGGTAATGTCAAAGGAGTATGAGCAAAGGCTCGGGTAAAAACAACACCATTAGCCGCCAGCCGGTCGATGTTGGGAGTTTTGAGGTGCGAAGAATCATAACAACTTAAGCGGTCGGGCCTCAACGTATCAATGGTTATTAGCAAAAGATTGTAGCGGGTAACAGCTGAGGCTGAAGCAGGCAAGTTAAATATAAATAAAGTAAAAGTGACAATCCCCAGAAAGAAAGATAAAAAAACTTTTATTTTCAATCGAATTTCCCTCTATATTTTATGACCTTAATTTAACTTCCGATTTCCTTTATATTTTAGCATAAAAAAAGAATAAATTTTTGTAAGCTTATTATTATCTTCAGTTATTTCCTTATTCAATAATTTATACGACGTTTGTTTAAAAACCGTTTCAGATAATTTCAAATCGGTAAAAAAAAGGCCCTCCCCCTCAGAAGAGGAGAAGGGCCTCTTGTCTTCTACCTTCGGAATTAGAACTGGAAGCGGACGCCGAGTCTCATAATGAACGGGTTAAGGTATTCGTTGATCGCATAGTTATTAGCATATTTGCTGAAGCTCATATGGTCAGAATAGATGCGAAGAGTTCCCTCATTTCTATCATACCGCCGGTTAATAATAGCTCTATTAAGCACATTAAATCCATCAGCCATCACGTAAATCCGTCCGGTATCTCCGAGCTTGATTTGTTTTTCTAACCTGAGATTCAGTTGATAAAATACTGGCAGAGTATCCGAACCGAACTTATCAAGATAGACAGTAACAGATCTGTTGTAGGAATTTGCCCATCTGTAATCTGTAATGGTCATATAATGAGGAATAACGTACCCCTGGCGGGCATTAAAGGTGAAGGAAACGTCGAAACCGTAGGGAAGTTGGTACATACCTTCTAACTTAACCATCCAGTGGGAGAAGACGTAAGCATTGATTTTGCCGGAAGCTCCCCCTATATGAGGAGCATAAAGCTGGTTATTTAAAGCCCAGAGATTGGTCGGGTTCTGGTAGCCGTCAACATAGTGATATCTCTGGTCCATGTAAGAAACCGAGCCATCCAGCATCCATTTATTCGAAAGTCTCTTGTTGAACAGCAGGTCAATACCCCAGTAAGTAGCGTAATTACCGTTCAGGGTGTGGTAAGTATAAGGAGTGGGCCCGTAGCCTGGAGTCATCAAGTAATATGGTTTCCCAGCGCCGGCTCCAAGATTAACCCCTGAAGCTCCAGGAACATTGCTGAGATCGGTTGGAATAGTTCCAGCCTGGGAATAAACATTGTAGTCCTGAATTACGCTCTGCCCGTCAATCCTATAATCACCATAAGGACCATTGGTGTAATATGGAACATCCCAGCTGAAATGATTATATTTCCTGTAGACAAAATTGAGACCCACGCTCAGGTTCTTTCTCAGCTCATGCTCGATGGTGGCCAAGTATTCATAGGTGCGAGAGGAGGTAGCATTTTTATTAACATAGTAACGAGAAGGTCCAGGTGTTGAGCTACCAGGAGTAAAGCCTCCCCAAAAATAGCCATAGAGCGGAGCAATAGCATCAGGGTTAACTGCTCCATTCACAATAAAAGGAATTGGAGCATAGGTTGTAGGATCATTCCACAGGAGTTCTCCGGCTTGCATCTTGTTGTCGGCTGGATTGTTGTTATATCCATCGAGCCACCAGAAATTGAGCCAGCAGCCAGCAGCCCCATAGGGGTTAAATAAATAGTTGGCTGAACCGGTACCCATAAAGTCGCCATAGACAGAGAAATTCAATTTAAAAATGGTTTTTCCGGTACCGAAGATATCATAGGTTATACCAACACGAGGTGAGAAGAAATTCCAGCGATAATCAGGTTTGATGTTGGGAACAACCATACCGGGCATAAAGGCTTTAATGGCCGCTTTGACATCAGGATCGGCATATTGAGTCCAAACTGGATTGTCATTAACAGTATAATAGAGGCTGGAATTTATTTTTGGCTGCTGCCGGTCAAAACGGGCACCCAGGAGAACAGTCAATCTTCCCTTGGTAATGGTATCCTGTAAAAAGCCTGTATACTGCGTTACTCCCCAGTCGAGATTATAAGCGCTATAGACGCCCATTTCTCTCATCCCAGGGGTAAAGTCCGGATTTCCGGTCCCACTCCAATCGATATCGGGCCAGTTAAGGTTATACATCATATAAAGGTTACCGGGAGCAGCACTATCGGTAGTAACTCTTCTGGTGGAATATTCGACCCCGAACTTTACTTCATGGCTTAGGCCTAAGAAATTATCATTGTAGTACTGGCCATGGAGATCAACATCATACATCGGTCTCGAGGTAATATAATACCAGTTGTCATAGGTTACATCGTTGGTGGCGTCATACATGACCAGATGAGTCCTTGTGGGATCACTATGGGGAATCAATGAAAAGGAAGAATTCATGTAAGCAAATTTGGCTGATAAAAGAAGATTGTTGCCAAACATCTGCTCATCTTGAATTTTTACAATTGGCGAACCCCAGTGAAATGGGCAGCCCTGGTCATAGCCCTCGGGGAAAGACTGGCTGGCCGGCCGATGAACTTTTTCTGGCCGGCGGTCAACAAAGCCTCAAATCTGTTATTCTTGATGGGTTGCAAATTGAGTTTAAAATTGTAATCTTCGAGTAGCGGTTTTAATGGCGTCCCGTTTATAGCCACTTCGTTAATGTCCTGAACACCATAGGACATCCAGAACCAGGCTTTATCGCGGATGAGAGGCCCGCCCAAGCTGAAGCCATAGTCTTTAATCTGATTGATCTTGTTATATTGCTTACCGGTGTATTTTGCCTGGAAATAATTATCAGTCAGATAGAAACGCCCAGTCAGACTTACTTTATTTCCGCCGCGGCGGGTAACCATGTTCAAACCAACGCCTCCAGTCTGAACAGTAACATCGGCCCCACCCACTACTACGTCCATTTCTTCAAAAGAGTCAAAGTCCCAGTAAATAGGAGAGGCTCCAATGGCCGCTGGGTCAGTAACCACAACCCCATCAAGGGCCCAAACGTTATTGGCACCACCGGAAACATCACCGCGAGCATAGTAACTGGCTTGCTGCCCTGATTCGTTTCCACCAACATTCTCTCTATCCATAATAATCGATGGGGCCATAGCCATAACGTTCCAGGGGTCTCTGGCTGAAGGAAGTGATTGCAAAATTTCCTGGGTGACGTTCTTGCTGACAGTGGTCTTCTTTGTATCAACCATTGGAGTTACAGCCGTGACTGTCACCTGTTCTTCAAGAACACCTTGCTCCATAGTTATGGTAATGTTGGTATTTCCACCGATAACCACGATGATCCCGCTTTCAGTTTTGGTCTTAAATCCAGCAATTTCGGCCTTGATTTGATAATCCTTGGCCGGAGGAAGAGAAACAAACCTGAAGACGCCTTCAGCATTAGTTACAGTACTCTGAGTGGGAAATGTGGCGCTGGTCAGAGTTACTGTAACCCCAGGCAGAGGATTGCCTTCTGTGTCGACCACTTTGCCATAGATGTTACCAGTTCGAATCTGGGCCATCATAGACACAGAAAGCAACAAAATCAGAATAGGCAACCAAATTTTTCGCACTTTTTACCTCCTTTTAAAATTGGCTACCATTTTAGGTAACCTAAAGCCCTTGCCTCGGAGCGAAGATTTCACTCCGTCTTTTACTTGCCATCCATATCTTTTTGGGGCTATTTATCACCTCCTTTCTATAGTATTTGCCCTGCTTTCTCAATTCTGCCTATGGTGTAGCAAATTGCGTGCCAATTTTTAGAAAATAGCTTAATAAATAGGCCATAAACCTCAAAAGATATAAATTATTATTTATCAATAGATTAAAAAAGAGATATTTTACCGCAAAAAAATTATAATCTCTCACTTTGAAATTTTAATCTGATTTAATCCAATCAATTGGATTTTATCCAATCTTTTGAATTCACTTTTTCAAATATTCCAGAAGCTGTTTGGCTAAGGCTGCTTTTTCATTCTGGGGAGCCAGCTCAAGGAATTTTTGAAGATTTTCTATTGCTTCTTTAGTCTTATTCTGGCTGATATAAATAGAGCCAAGCTGAAAGTAAGCTTCCGCATAATCAGGTTTTAACTCAATCGTTTTTTGAAAGTGACCCAAGGCTTCACCACTTTCCCCGAGATTAAGCAGGCAAACCGCTAAATTATAATGGGCATCGGCATCAGAAGGGCTCAGGGCTACTGCCTTCTTATAATATTCAGCCGCTCCTGAAAAATCCCCATCCTTAGCCAGTAACTCTGCCATTTCTTTGTTAGCACTGAAGCTTTCAGGATTAAGCTCAACAGCTTTCTTAAAGGCGGCTTTGGCCTCCTCTGTTTTATTCATTTTTTTCAGGGCCAAACCGAGATTGAAATAATAAGCCCAATTCCCCGGATTTAGCTTTATAGCTTCCTCAAAGCCAGCCACGGCTTCTTGATAGTTCTTTTTATTATAAAGGTTGGTAGCATTAACAAAAGCTTTATCCGCCGCCGAAAGATTTTTTATCGCCACCTGATCAGCCGTCTCCATTTTAATTTCTAAGTTGGTATCGGAAGCAATTTCTACGTGAATTTCCTGTGCCTTTGGAATAAATCCATCTTTTTTGAAGATAATCTGGTAATAGCCTGGTTGAATGCCGATTTGAGCAAAGCGTCCATCTTTTCCGGTAGAAGTTTCATATTTCTGCGAAGCTGTTCGGACAGAAATTATGCTAACCGCCACTTTTTCCAGCGGGTTTCCCTGAGCATCTGTTACTATTCCCCGAACCTTTCCCTGAACTTGGGCTTGAGCGGTTAAAAACGAAATTATAAACAACAGGATAAAAATAAATGCTCCCATCGAAAAAATAAACATTTTCTTTTTCCAAAACATTTTCATTTTTGGCTCCTTATTACAAGTTAGTTTATTATCATACTCAAATTTGCTTTTCAGTAAAAAAATTTCAGTAACTCCTCCTTAAATTCCGCCTGCCCTTACCCTTTCGTTTTTTATCGCTCCTTTCCCCGCTTTAAGGGTAAAAAAACTGATCGCTCAAGGCAATTTTCTTTTTTCACCCGTTATCCATTTTTATTTTTCTTTAAATCTTCCAGCCACGATTTAATGTTTGGCTGGTCAGGAAGAAGTCCCAAGGACTTTTCCAGAAGGCTGATGGCCTTTTCCTTCTCCCCTATATGAATATAAGCTTCTGCCGCCAGATTAAGCACGCTAACCTCAGTAGCTTCAGCCATAAGCTTTTCCAGATAAACCAGGGAGGACTTCCAGTCTTGAAGTTTAGCATAATCGAGCGCTATCACTTTGGCCGCTTCCCGGTTTCCGGTGGATTTATAAACAGATGTGGCATAAGTAAGTGAATCTTTATAATTGTTTAAAGCAAAAAGAATCCTGGCCATAAGCAGCCGGCTTTCAGGTTCATCTTCAACAGTTAAAATATTTTCCAGCAACCGACGGGCTTCTTGATAATTGCCCTTAAGAAAATTCTGACTGGCCAAGTCCTTATAAAATTCAACCGAAGTGGCGGCTTTATGGACCCGGCTATAAACCCAGGGAGTAGTTAAAGCTGGCTGAGCGAGCAGAATAAAATTATCTTTCTGCCTGGCTTTAATTTTATCATTCTCCAGAAGCAACAATTCCACCTGATAATATCCTGGTTTAAATTGATTTAGACCTATGGGTTCAAAACGAATTTCTTTATCAGCAGACAGGACTTCTTTTAGAAGCTTTTTTTGACAGTTAGTCACCTCAGGTGAATCCAAGCTTTTCAGGCACAACTGAACTACGGTATTATCGCTCAGCGTTTTTGGATTTAAAAGCTGGCAATAAACTGAAAGTTTTTCCGCTGGAGAAAATTCATTCCGGGCACTGACCAAAAACTCCTGACCGTTAACCGAAAAAGCTTTGATTTTATTGTCGCTTGAGGGGGTAGCTAAATGATAAAGAAATAACTGACTTAATAAGGGCTCGGCAGAAGGTCCCTCTGGGATAATTATATTCGTTTCATAGGAAGTGAAATCCTTAGCTGTTTTATTTTTTAGAAGAAAAAGTAGCTGGTAGCTTCCCGGAAGTACCGGAAATAAGTCCTGAAAAGCAAACCGCTGACGGGCATGAGCTTCAAACTGTTCCCGGTTGAGGCGCAAAGGAATTTCTTCTGTCCGGGCAAAAACTGGATTACCATTAAAATCTTCCAGGCGGATGGTCAATTCAAAGATGGCTGAATAAATTCCCTCGCTTTCGGCAAAATTTACCTTGTCTGGCTCAATGGACCAGTGAATGAAGTAATTATCACCATTTTTTATAACCTTGGCCACGGCACTGGAGGTAACGTAATTATGAGAATAATCCACTTCTATAAAGTCTTTATAGCTCAAATAATTTCTGGCATATTCCGTGGAAAATTTCTTCTCCGGGAGAGACTTAATAGCCGCAATAATACTCTGAGAAGAAAAAGAACTTAAGGTATCAGCCCGATCCTCAGGTAGATAGCTAATCGCGGCTTTAGCCAGCTCAGTATTTATCCCCTTAATGATATTTAAGGCTCTATCTCTGGTCAGTTGTTCGGTGCTCAGGGAGGGAATAACCAGATTTTCTGGGCCTTCAACTCCTGGATAGTATAAACGGTAATCACCTATCCCCTGGGGTTGATAAAAAAGCAGATAGAAATATCCCGGCAGACCATATTTTCCGTCACCTTTATAAAACCAGAGTTCCATCGGCCAGATATTTGACTGGGTGGCAAAAATTTGGCGTTCGAGCGGCTTTCCTAATAAAAGATAGTAGTAGCCTCTTTCACTCAGGCAACCTCTTTTTGAAGAGCCGATACTGAAATATTGGTCGGCAAAATGAACTCTTTCCAGGTAATCTCGATAAAACTCATTTTCGGCCGTGTCGGGATTTGGGTCTCTGATTTTCCAGAAAAAATTTATAAAACGATCCCTTTCCTGATCAGTTTTGAGTTTAAAGAAAACCTCCTTTTCAGTATCCGTAATAATAGGAGTAACTATTTCTAACCATTCCCGATAGGCTGGGGCTAAATTTTTGATTGCCTCCTTTTCTTTCTGAGCATAACTCTGAGAAACAAATAAATAAGATATAAACAAAATGGACAAAATTAAAAGAAAAGAAATGGCCTTTAGAAATCGCCGGAATTCGGCAACGATAAGACTATATTTATCTCTGGCAACAGCTTCTTTTTTTACCATATTTACCATAATTGAACAATCATTGAGCCTCTATTTTTTTATATTTTACTTCATATAAAAAAATTAATAAAGAAAAAAATAGAACTTCAAGGAGAGGCGTTTGGTTCTTGTATTTTGCTAATCAATCTATAATTGAAACTGCATTCTCTCTCCTTTTGGTAACTGAAATCCAGAAAGTCTTTAATTTTGTTGCTAACCAGCTTATTGAAAGGGATTGAAATTTTCCGAGATCATCACTATTAAAACCGAAAAAGGATGATAATTTTTTTCTATAATCAAGCATAAAAAATTTGAGCAGAATTTTATTTAATGAGACATCTATATATAAGCCTTTTATTTGATTTATATGGTGCTTGATTAAAAATGATTGAAGAATGCAGGAAAACGGACAAAAGCAAATATATAATAAAAATGGATATAAAAATTCAATAAATTGAATTATTTTCATCCAAATAATTGGATATAAGCCTATTAAATTTTTCTTTTTTATCATATATTGTTCATTTTATTATATTTTCCTAAATTAACTATTTGGCATAAAATTTGCAAGTGCCAAGGATGTTTCTTCTAACTTATTTTAATAAGGAGGTGAAAAAGGAAGGGTAAAATTTAGCAATTTGGAGGTTAATTTTTATTTAGTGGTTTTTTTGGTTAATAATGAAAGGAGGAAAAAGGTTGATCAAAAAAGCTTTTATTTGCCTAACATTAGTTTTTTTCTTGACTCCTCTGGTATTTCCCCAGTCAAAGGAAACTGGCGCCATCACTGGAACTGTAGTTGATGAATCTGGGGCTCCGATTCCCGGTGTTACTGTAACAATATCCGGGCCCAGCCTGATGGGGACCAGGACCTTTGTCACTGATTCCAGGGGCGTCTACAGGTTCCCGGCTTTGCCGCCTGGAACTTATGCTATTAAGGCCGAGCTTCAGGGTTTCTCCTCTGTAATTCAGGAAAATATCCGGCTGACCACTACCACTACTTTAACCGTTGACCTCACTTTGAAGCAGGCAAAAATGGCTGAAGAAGTGACAGTTGTAGCCAAGGCTCCCACTGTAGATGTTAAATCAACTGAAACCGCCTCAGTCTCCCTCAGCAATGAAATTTTGAGAAACATTCCTTATAGCCAATTCGCTACTGATATAGTCAATATGGCGCCTGGTGTTACTCAGAATGTGGCCTATGGGGCTTCTCAGAACACCGGAATCGCTTATTCCATGGATGGAGTTAACGTGGCAGACCCAGACGCTGGCTCTGCCTGGGTTTTTGTCGACCACAATATCGTAGAAGAAGCCAAGGTAATGGGCGTAGGCCTACCAGCAGAATATGGAAATTTCACCGGGGTTATCTTCAACCTAATTACCAAATCTGGGGGAAATAATTTTTCAGGGCATTTTGAATTTGATTTTCAGGGTAAAAAAGGTGATTTCCCGAAAGGATTCTGGGTAACCTCCAACAATTCAGCTTATATCCATGATTTCCCCAATCTGACGGCTCCTCTCCTAAAATTAATGGATGGAAGCGCTCACCTTGGTGGACCGATTATCAAAGACAAACTCTGGTTCTACGTTGGCCTCCAGTACTATGAGACCTGGAGATATCCAACCGGATTTCCTGAGGCAGTCGATTATAAGCAACCCAGAAGCTTCTTTAAGTTCACCTCTCAGGTTACACCAAGCTTGAATATGGCTCTTTCTGCCGAAATCGATACTTATAATGGTATCAACCGCGGCGCTTCTGCCACTGTTTCACCAGAAGCTACCGTCAAGCAAAAATCACCTGAAATAGTAGGCAACTTTACTCTAACCAAAATCCTTAGTTCTAAAACCTTCTTTGATTTAAAAGCCGCTTACTTCTGGGGTTATTATTATCTTGATCCTGAAGTCGGGATGGCTCCTTATGAGCATTTCAGTCTGGATGAGAACTTTCAGCGCTATAGTTCTGGATATTATTATTACGCCGATAGAACTCGTTTTCAGGCCAATGCCAGCTTGAGCCATTACGTCGAAGATTTTTATGGCTCCCATGATTTTAAATTCGGTGCCGAAATGGAAAGATCCACCGAGCGCAATCGGTATGGTTTTACCGGCCTGGGAGGACCACTTGGAGACCATGTTCAGTATTACGACTATTATGGTCAGCCATATCTGGCTTATCAATATGCCGGTTACGATACTCACACCCGTTATACCAGATTGGAAGCGTTCGCTCAGGATTCCTGGCAGGTAACTAAAAGGCTCAATGTCAGTGCTGGAGTTCGTTTCAGCTGGTACTGGGGCCAGGTGGGAGGAGTTTCTGGAAATGTCTATACCAATAACCGCATTGCCCCGCGAATTGGCTTTACCTATGACCTATTTGGTGATAAAACCACCGTATTTAAGGCCCATTATGGTCAATTCTCTGAGGCCATGCTTTGCAGCTACCACGACCGTATGAACCCTTCATCTGCCTATCACGATTATATTGGTTATTACTGGGACGGAACGCAATGGGTAGAATGGGAAAGAATTGTCCATCAACAACTCTACCACATGGATCCTAAGATCAAGCATCCTTATATGAACCAGATCACGGCCAGTATCGAAAGAGAATTGTTTAAAGATTCATCTCTGGCTATAACTTATATCTGGCGAGAATGGAAGAACACTATTGGGCCGATAGATCGGGCGGGAGTTTATACACCCTATACTATCGATGTACCTGATTTTGGCTCTTACACCATTTATCAAAGAACAGCCGAGACGGTTGATACCTACGATTATCTTATTACTAACCTGCTGACTGCGTATAATAGCGGCTATCCATATATCCTGATGAAGCCCTACCGTAGATATCAGGGGGTGGAATTCCTATTCAATAAACGCTTTTCCAACAGATGGCAATTGTTGGCTTCTTATACACTTTCTAAGGCTTGGGGAACAACAGATAATGGTTTTGCTGATGATATCGGTTATGGAGGAAATGTTTATGACCCGAATTTCTGGATTAATGCTAACGGCCATTCCACCTATGATCCAACTCATATGATCAAAATCGAGGGAACTTACATCATTCCCAAAATAGAAGTGAGTTTCAATATTTATTATCATGGAATAACTGGAAATGCTTGGACCACTCGTTACCGAACAGCCAGACTTAACCAGGGAAGAGTCACTTTCTTTATTGAACCTCGTGGTTCTCACCATTATCCCTTTGATAGTGAACTTGACCTTCGATTAGAAAAAATATTTACCTTTGCTAATAAGTACCGCTTAGGGATAATGTTCGATATTTTCAATGTCTTCAACAATAACACAATTACTTCCTGGGGGACTCGCTGGATGTATGACTGGATTCCTGGAAATTATCCTTCTACCCTGGGTCATCAACTATATGGCATAGTCAACCCTCGACAAGCAAGAGTTGGGATCCGTTTAATCTTCTGAGAATAATTTTACCAAACCATGGGCGGCGATTATTTTTCGCCGCCCTTTTTATTTTTTATTTATTTTAGAGCCTATTTATATCTAATTGCCGAATTAGTTTTGTCAACTCCCTAAACCAGCCAAAAACTGCAAAATGAAACCAGTTATCTAATTGGATGGTTATATCACT
This sequence comes from Candidatus Aminicenantota bacterium, assembly GCA_002877915.1. Taxonomy (GTDB): domain Bacteria; phylum Acidobacteriota; class Aminicenantia; order Aminicenantales; family Saccharicenantaceae; genus Saccharicenans. The sequence goes on along the minus strand of PNJE01000046.1, from coordinate 13,416 downwards.
TTAGCGATTGACTTAGGTCAGGTAATTGAAATTCTTTTTTGTGCTATAATTTTTTATATGAAAAAGAAAAAGCTTTTAATCGGATTGTCATTACCTATCTTTGTTTTTATGTTAATAGCCATCGTTTTTATAATTCCCAGGAACAAAAACCTCTACCATCTCCGTGGTCAGAAACCCTATAATGTCATTCTAATTACCATTGATACCCTTAGGGCTGACCGCTTGGGCTGCTACGGTTTTTCTCCTGATGTTACCCCAACGATGGATATGTGGGCTATCCGGGGAGTGCGCTTCTCTGATTGTATTTCTCAAACCCCTCTAACTCTGCCTTCTCATACGACTATTCTCACCGGGACCTTGCCCATTTTTCACGGAGTTCGAGATAATGGTGGCTTTGTAGTTCCTCCCCAGCTCGAAACGATTTCTGAGTGTTTCAAGTCGGCAGGCTATAAGACAGCTGCTTTTGTTTCCGCTTATGTTCTTGATTCCAAATGGGGACTTAATCAAGGTTTTGACTATTACTTTGACCGGTTTGACCTCAGTCGGTTCGAAAAAATTTCTCTGGCCGAGGTTCAAAGACGAGCAGAAGAAACCATAAATGAGGTAATTTGCTGGCTGGATAAGAATAAAGGAGACAAGTTTTTCATCTGGGTTCACCTTTACGATCCTCACACTCCCTATGATCCTCCCGAACCTTTCAAGAGCCAATTTGTCGATCAACCTTATCTCGGCGAAATAGCTTACACCGACAGTCAATTAGGACGCTTCTGGAATTATTTGGAAGAAAGAAAACTTCTGAACAATCTATATTTGGTGCTGACTTCAGATCATGGTGAAAGCTTGGGGCAGCACGGCGAGACCACTCATGGTTTTTTTGTTTACCAAGAAGGGATTCACGTGCCCCTAATTTTTGTCACTCCCTTCCCCCAATTTTTTGGCAAAACCTATTCTGGAGTAGTCACCCTATCTGATGTTATGCCGACAATTCTGGACATGGTTGGGCTGAAAATTCCCTCTGAAGTCCAGGGGCAGAGCCTGGTACCCTTTTTCTCCGGCCGGGTAAAACCGGTTGATCGCCTGGCCTATTCGGAAACTTACTATCCCCGTTTTCATTTTGGCTGGTCAGAGCTGCGCAGTTTTCAGAATAACCGTTACAAATTAATCATCGCCCCAGTACCAGAACTTTATGACTTGAAAAAAGATCCGAATGAAGAAAAAAATTTAGTCTATGCTGAAAAAAAGGTTTACGAGCAATTAAGCCACCTGGCCGAAGAGTTTGAAAAAAAAGCGGGCGCTGGAGCCATAAAAGCTGATTTTGCCTCAGTGGATGAAGAAACAAAGGAAAAGCTGGCCGCTCTTGGTTATTTAGGCTCTTTTGTTGACCCTACCAAGTTCAAAGATAAGAAATTGGCTGACCCAAAAGATAAAATTAGCATTTTCAATGAAATTTCTAAAGCCAGAGAAACAGGTATGTCCGGTAACTTTGATGAAGCTATTTCTACCCTGAACAAAATTCTTCAAGAGGATCCAACCATCAGCGACGGCTTTTTTGCTCTGGGCAATGTTTACTTTAAAGCCAGACGTTTCCAAGAAGCCGCTGGGGCCTTCCTCAAATCCCTGGAGTTAAAGCCAGATGATTCTTTTGCTGTCATCAATACTTTAAATTGTTATGCCGCCTTGGGTGAGCTGGATCAAGCTGAAAAGCTGGTTCAAGAGCAAGTCCGGAAGGGTTTTGAAGATCCACAATTTTACTATGCTCTTGGCACTCTCTTTTCGCTCCGTGGTCAATACGATCGGGCCTTGCCTTATATTGAAAAATGCTTAGAAAAAAATCCGCGCTCAGCTTCAGCCCATAATGCCCTGGCCGTCATCTATCTCAATCGCAATGATTTAGCCGCCGCTGAACAGCACTTTAATATTGCCCTGTCTTTAAATCCTACTTTGCTAAATCTAAGGTATAATCTGGCCCAACTCAGAGAAAGACAAAACCGCTTTGACGAAGCTATCGAGCTTTATAAACAAGAAATCGCCGACTTTCCTAAACACTACAAGGCGCTTTTTAATTTAGCTCGCCTCTATCGCTTGAGAAACCAGCAGGATCTTGAGCTTGAAACTCTACAGAAAACAATTGAAGCTGAACCTAATTTTCCATTGGCCTATTTCTACATTGCCAGAATTTATCTCCAGCAGGGGCGCAATTATCAGGAAGCCATCAGGTTAGCAGAAAAAGGTCTGGAATTAAAACCGGATAAAAAGAACCTACCTTTTGGCTATTTTCTTCTGGCCGACCTTTATAATCGGCTCGGGGATTATTCTAAGTCTCAGGAATATGCCCGAATGGGCCTGAGCCTGGTAAATTCGACTGGTAAATAGATAGCTATCGATAATTGAAGTTAAAACTCGAATTTTAGGCTTTTTTCAGCCTTCCTTTTTTCTAACTGGTTTTCTAAGGTCACCTTGAGCAAAAAGGGAGACTGGCCACTAAAGCTGGCGTTCAGCTCAATCACATAATCCTGGTCAAAGTTTTGTTTTAATTCCTCAAGGCTTAAGGATAAAGGATAGGTCCGCTTGAAGGTCCAGACTTTTTTTCCAGAAGCTTCGTCAATTTCGGCTGAAACTTCAAGGAGGGCTTCAAATTTCTCTCCCCGCGCATTGAACCAGATATGACTGTAGGGAAGACTGATCGAAATTAAAGCCTGGCCTGCTTCGGTTTTTTTAACCTTCAATTCGAAATCAAGAGCCGGGCTTACCTCGGCCTCTTGTTTCTCTGGCTGGAAATGAGCTAACCAGGCCTGAGTCATTTCATCAACTCTCCTGGCACTACTTTCCTCCAGTTCATAATGGCCACTCCAGAAACGATCGACAAAAATAATTTGAGTGCCGCCATAATACCAGATTTCAGCTGGAACCTGATAAAGTTCATAGCCGAAGGGATATCGCTCGCGAGAATCAGGCCGGCCCAGGAGAATCCACACCCGTCCCCGATCAGTAAGCCAGCCAGCAGTTCCTAACTCGCTGAAGAGCTGGTTGGCTTCATTAATCCGGCGGAAATAGGCCTCTTTAAACTCGTTGACGGGAGTTTTGGGATTAGGATCCCGGCGCTTCCAAAAATCCTCGATAAATTTAGGCCTTTCCGAAGGCGGAAGCTGGAGAAAAGCCTCCCTTTCTTCTGGAGTAATAATATACCGAACTTTCGATAAAAATTCTTCACTGGCGGCATCAAGAGATTTTTCCTGCCTGGAAGTGGCACAAGACATCAAAGCCACTACCAACAAAAATCCAGACAGAGAATAGCTTAAATATTTTTTACTTTTTTTCATTTTAAGCCTCTCTTTTGACGTTTTTTATTTTTTACATTTTTATTATAAAGCCAACTTTATTTTTTTAACAATCTAAAGCTAATCTCCGTGGCAGAACTCATTGGTAACTGCCCTGTTCTTGACAAGCCAACTCTCAGAACATATATTAAATTTGTACTTCGAGGGAGAAAAAGTTGGAAATTTTAATGAAAATTAAGGGTCTGGTGGTTGACCCGATTTCCAAAATGCCTATTGTTGTCCTCGAAGATCCGCTCTCCGATCGAATCCTGCCAATTTGGATAGGAGTTTTTGAAGCCAATGCTATTGCCCTGAGCTTAGAAGGAGTCCCGACGCCCAGGCCGATGACTCATGACCTGATGAAAAATTTCCTGGACCAGCTTAACATTTCGATAGAAAAGATTGTGGTCAACGATGTCCGAGATAATACCTTTTATGCCATTATTCACTGCCATCAGAATGATGTCTCTTATGTTATAGATTCCAGACCTTCGGACGCCATTGCCCTGGCCCTGAGAGTAAAGGCGCCAATTTATGTCGAGGAAGAAGTTATTCAGAAAGCCCATAGCCAGAAATACGAAGAAAACCTGGAAAATTCCGAAAAGCTAAAACAGTGGTTGGAAAGCTTGAACCCAGAAGACCTGGGAAAATATAAGATGTAGGCAGAAGAATCAAGCCAAGTAAATCCACGGGGGTCAGGTCCGGCTATTAAATAAAAAATAGCAGGCCGCCAGAAAAAAGATAATTTGGGGACCCCAGGCAGCTAAGAAAGGCGGAAGGGCTTCTGTTATTCCAAGGCTTCGGAAAATAGCCAGACTTTCCCAGTAAATAAATCCACCCAGCAGGCTAAGTCCAAGTGGCAGAATAAAGCCCCGACGCCCGACGAGTCCAACTGAGGCTAAGGAAATCATTCCCAGGACTAAAAAAGAAAGGGAGAAAGCTTTTCTTAATTCGGCTTCCAGAATAAATCGGGTAGCCCGGTATCCAGTTTTCTCCAGGTCCTGAATATAAAGTTTTAATTCATTCAAAGTCATATTGGCTGGCTCTTTCCATTCTTTTATAAAATACTTTTCAGCCTGCGGCAGCCTCATTTCAGTTGTGGTAAACGGAAGGTAAAAAGAAGAATCATCTTTAAATTCTCTAATCCATCCCGATTGAAGCTTCAATTCATTTCGGCCGATTTGAGCTTCGGTGGCGTAAATTATTTTTTTGAGCTTAAAAGATTGCGTATCCAATTCCAGAACAAGAAAACGGTCAAGCTTTTTCCTTAAAGGATCCAGAAGATCATAATGATAATACTGATTATCATTCGTATTCCTGATCCAGTAATGGCTGACCAGAGTAAAGCTCTTAACCGGCCGGTCGGAAATAATATTTAAAATTTCGTCGGCCCGAGCATTACTATGACTGATAACTTTATCCTGAAGGACAAATGCTGGCCAGCTCAAGAAGGCAATGATTACCACCACCGGAAAAATCACCCTGAAGTAACTGATTCCCAGGGTCATCAGGGCGGAAATTTCATTGTGGCGATAAAGATATCCAAACACCAAACAGGGAGCAACCAGAATAGTAATCAAGCCGGCATAAAGAATAAACTCCGGTAACTTATACCAGATATAAAGGAAAAGTAGCCTAATTGGTTTCTGGGTCTCTTTCAATAATTCTAATTGCTGGAAGAAATTCATCAAAATTAAAATTAAGAATAAAATAGCGAAAATAAGTATAGAAACCTTAAGAAAGCGAACAACAATATAGCGATCCACAAGCTTGGGCAAAAAAGCAAATCGATCTTGGTAGACAGTATTTATTCTAACACTCTTCCTCCTGGCCGAAAATATCTTTTGAGCAATTAACTTGAAATTTTTCAATTTAAATTTTAAAAAAGTTTTTTCGCCGCGAAAAGTTGAAAAATAGGTATAAAGGCCAAATAAAAAGATCAGCCCATTAGGCAACCACATAGCCAGCCAAGGAGGTTGACTTCCCTTGATAGCTGCCTCTTCGCCGAAAATTAAAAGAACATAATAAATTAAAAGCACCACCAAGCTCAAAGCCTGGGCTCCAAAGCGACCACCGGGCCATTTTCTCCAGCCCAAACCCACGCCCAGAAAAACAAAAATTAAGCAGGTTGCGGGCAGACTGAATCTTTTATTAAGTTCAGTTAGAGTTAATCGGCGATCGAACGTATCGGAGGAAATTTTATTTTTAAATTCCTGCCAATCTTTCCATAATTCCCCAATGGATTTTTCTCGAGCTCTTTTCTCCAGAGAATAATTCTCAATTAATTTTTGTAAATCCACAGTCTGTTCTAATTTTTCAAAATTATTCAGGATTAAAACTTCAGGAGAAGCGAAATTCAACCCATAAACTTGGCCATTCTCCAGCAGCAGGAGAGCTTCTTTCTTTTCAGGAACCACAGCTAAGGCCCCCGATCTGGCCAGAACAATTTGAGCCTTATTATCCTCCTCCGGCTGATATAAAAATATTCGCCGCCAGCGCCCATCTTCAGAACGATCCTCGACAAAAATAACTTTCCTCGGTATTGACTCAACAAAAAGCCCCGGCTCAATTTCCAGATTGGTCCGGCTGAGTACTGAATGGACCATTGTCTGCAGCCAGCGATAATTAGCCGCTGGAGTTATCCAGAAGGTAAAACTCATAGAAAGCATCCAGAGAAATAGACCAAGCATAAAAACTGGCCTAAAAATTCTGTCCGGGCTAAGGCCGAGGGCCTTCATAGCATCAATTTCCCCATCTGACGATAATCTGGCCAGCCCAGTGAGCACTCCAGCCATGAAGGCTAAGGGCAAAGAAAGAGCTGTTATTGATGGCAAAAGATAAAAAAGGATCTTGAGGGCAATAATAAAAGGAACTCTTCTGGCGATAAAAATCTCAGCTAAATAAAATATCTGACTCATAAAGAGTAAAAACAAAATGAAACCGAAAGAAATCAGGAAAGAAGGAATAATAGCTTTGAGCAAATATCGATCAATAATTTTCATATTCGACTGAATCCGCAATTATTAATAAGCAGGCATAATATAGCACAGTTAAGAATCTGCTCAAAAAAAAGAAAGGCCGCTTTCGGCTTTTACCGAAAGCGGCCGGTCAACGAAGTTTTCAGCTTTTATTAATACATATCACTGGGCGGGGTAGGGTAAGATGGCTTCTTCTCTTCCTCCGGGATTTCACTGACGCAACCTTCAGTTGTCAGCAACAGTCCGGCGATACTGGCCGCATTCTGGAGAGCAGTCCGCACAACCTTAGTTGGATCCACAATTCCTGCCTTGACCATATCTTCATATTTTTCGGTTAAGGCATTAAAACCAAAATCCTGTTTCATTTCTCTGACTTTCTCGACGACTACCGAACCTTCATAGCCAGCATTGGCGGCAATTTGCCGGAGAGGCTCTTCTAATGCCCGACGGACAATTTGAATGCCAATCTGGATATCACTATTAATATTTAGCTTATCCAGAGCTTTCTGGCAGCGAAGCAGAGCCACTCCACCACCGGGAACAATTCCCTCTTCCACGGCCGCTTTAGTGGCGTGCATAGCATCTTCAACGCGGGCTTTCTTCTCTTTCAACTCGGTTTCAGTCGCCGCTCCGACTTTAATCAGGGCCACTCCACCCACCATTTTAGCCAGTCTTTCCTGCAGCTTTTCTCTATCATAATCAGAAGTGGTTTCTTCAATCTGAGTTCTTAGCTGTTTAATTCGGGCCTGGATTTCACTTTGTTTGCCCTTGCCTTCAACAATGGTGGTATTGTCCTTATCAATAACTACCTTGGCCGCTTCGCCCAGCCAATCTATGGTAACATTCTCCAGCTTTACGCCAATATCTTCAGTTATGACCCGGCCTCCAGTTAAGATGGCAATATCTTCCAGCATGGCTTTCCGCCGGTCACCAAAGCCCGGAGCCTTGACGGCACAGCACATTAAAGTTCCTTTAAGCTTGTTTACCACCAGGGTGGCCAGGGCCTCGCCTTCCACCTCTTCAGCTACCACCAGCAGCGCTCGACCCATTTTAGCTACATTTTCCAGGAGTGGTAGGAATTCTCTCAGGTTAGAGATTTTCTTTTCATGGAGAAGTATTAAGGGATTTTCAAGCACACACTCCATTCTTTCCGGATCAGTTACAAAATAGGGTGAAAGATAACCCCGGTCAAACTGCATACCTTCGACAAATTCAAGAACAGTCTCTAAGCCCTTGGCCTCCTCAACGGTAATAACACCATCTTTCCCGACTTTTTCCATCGCCTCAGCTATGATTTTGCCGATTGACTCATCATTATTAGCAGAAATAGAGCCAACTTGAGCAATCATTTCACCGGTAACTTCCCGGCTCATCGTCTTGAGTTCTTTAACCACTTCCTCTACGGCCATATCAATCCCCTTCTTGATCAACATCGGGTTCCTTCCGGCGGTAACATGCTTGATGCCCTCATTGTAAATTATTTGAGCCAAAACAGTGGCCGTGGTTGTCCCATCGCCGGCCACATCCGAAGTCTTGGAAGCCACTTCCTTCACTAACTGGGCTCCCATATTTTCCCAGGGATCCTTCAGCTCAATTTCTTTGGCCACGGTAACTCCATCCTTCGTGCTGGTAGGAGAACCAAACTTCTTGTCCAGAACAATATTTTTTCCCCTGGGTCCAAGGGTTGCTTTAACTACGTTACTCAGGGTATTGACGCCTCTTAATAAAGCCTGTCTGGCTTCATCGCCAAGAATTATTTGTTTTGCCATTTTCTTCCTCCTTTCACTTTTTACTTGCTAAGAATAGCCAAGATCTCATCTTCCCGGACGATAACGTGTTCCACCCCATCAATGTTGACCTCGGTGCCACTATATTTGCCAATAAGCACCCGGTCTCCTTTCTTAACAGTTAGAGGGATGGTCTTACCATCATCAGTCACTCTGCCTTTACCTACTTCAATAACCTCAGCTTCCTGGGGTTTTTCCTTAGCTGTGTCCGGGATGATAATGTTGCCTCTTTTAACTTCCTGTTCTTCAATTCTTTTAAGAAGAACACGATCATACAATGGTTGAATTTTCATTTTAACCTCCTTTTTTGAAATTTAATTTAGCACTCTCCTCTTTAGAGTGCTAATTATAAAATATGACAAAAATCATGTCAATATTTTTAGGATAAAAAATACTGCTTCCAGAAAATTTTATCTTTTTTTCTTTATTTTGAGTGCCCGGAAGCGGTTATGGAGGGTATTACGATGTATTCCCAGCGCTTCAGCCATTTTAGTTTTATTTCCTCGATATTTGGCTGAAGCCGTTTCAATATAAATTTTTTCAAATTCAAATAGGGCTTCTTTAAGGTGAATTTCCTTTTCCACCATATCATGAATCAAGTTCTCCAGTTTCTGGTGGATGCTCATTTCCTCAAATTTTTTGCTCATGTTCCCCTCCCTTCCCCTCAAATTTCTTCCACGTTTCGATGAAGTTATTTTTTAGATCCTTAGGAATGAAAATGGTTAAAGTCCTGGCCACTCTCAGACAGGCTGGGGCTAACCGCGAGCCGATTAGAGCTTCTCTATGAAAATTAAAGGCCATCAAGGCAAACACTATGATCGCTCCGAGGAGCAAGCCCTTGATTAAGCCCAAAATTCCCCCCAGAACATGATTAGCCAAGCTCAACGGACCTTTCATTAGCTTACCTAAAAGAAACCCGATCAGCCAGCCTAAAATGACTATCACGATGAAAATAAGTAAAAAACTTAAGCAATTTCTCCAGAAATCGGAACTTATATACCGGTGGAGTTTCCAGGAAAGATAAGGATAGTGCCTGGAGGCCAGCACCAGACCGACCACTACTGCCGCTATGCCTATTAGCTGACGCAACAACCCCTTAACCAGGCCCAGGATAAAAGTCACTAATAAAATTACCAGCAGAATAACATCGAGCCAATTAAGGTTCATCGTTTCTTCCTCTGCTTGAGTTTTTCTACCATTTGATAGTTACCGTCCTTAATTAGCCCAAAAGAAACCCTGGGCTTTATCCGGCCATGGAAATCAGACCCAGCAGTAGGAACCAGGTCAAGCTCATCAGCCAGCAATTTATAAAATTGTACCTCTTCAGGTAAATGATAAGAAGTATAGACTTCCAGGCCCTCTAACCCAAGAGATTTTAAATGAACCAGGTCATTTTTAGTTGTCCGCTGAAAATAAGCTCCCGGGTGAGAAAGAACCGGCACCCCGCCGGTCAAAGGAGCCAGCTTCAATACTTCTTCCAGCCAAATATGCTTCTTGGGCACATAAGCCAGGCCGCCTTCGGCAAAGAAATCCTGATAAAAGAGATAGGGCGCCAAAGCCTGCCCTTTTTCATCATAATAGCGGGATAAAAGCGGATTTTCCCGGCTTTCAGGCTTATCCAAAACTACCTGGGCAATCTTAACCCCCAGGGGAGGCAGGCCACCACATTTTTCCCAGACTTCTTCCCAGGTAATTTTCAATCCAATTTCCTGCAGCCTGGCCACTCTGGTTTGAGCTTCTTCTAATCGGCTTCTTTCCATTTGGCCGATGATATCGCCGATAGCTTCGCTTTCCCAATCAATAAAAGGCAGCAGAAGATGGAATTCTCTCGAATCAAAAACGGTAGTTATTTCAATGTTCGGGATAACTTCAATTCCATAAGCCTGGCCAATGTTAATTGCCTCGGGATAGGCCTCCACCGTATCGTGATCCGCTATGGCTATCGCCCGGAATTTCAAGGCTTCAGCCATTTTAATAAGTTCTTCCGGAGAAAAATCCCCATCACAGCTGAGATTCGAATGAATATGGAGATCAACCAGACCGTCAATCATACCCGCCTCATCAGGGCAAATCATTTTTCTCGGTCAGAAGACGATATATTTCTAAATAACGCTGAGAGGTCTGTTCAATAATTTCTGCCGGTAGCGATGGTGGGGGCGGGGTTTTCCTGTCCCAGCCGGTGCTGATAAGATAATCACGGACAAATTGTTTGTCTAAACTCGGCTGAGATTTCCCAGGAGCATAAGTGGCCAGCGGCCAGAAACGAGAAGAATCTGGAGTAAAAAGTTCATCAATCAGAATCAATTCTCCTTCTTCATTCAGACCGAACTCAAATTTAGTATCAGCAATAATAATTCCTTTAGAAATGGCGTAAAGAGAAGCTCGCCGGTAAAGCTCCAGGCTAATATTCTTTATCTTTTCAGCCAGCTCGGAGCCGGTTATCCTCTCCATTTCTTTAAAATTAATGTTTTCATCGTGACCAACATCGGCTTTGGTCGAAGGAGTGAAGATGGGCTCATCTAAGCGAGATGATTCTTGAAGTCCTTTTGGCAGTTTAATTCCACAAACCTTTCCGGTCTCCTGATATTCTTTCCAGCCGGAACCTGACAGATATCCTCGGACGACACATTCGATTGGTATCACCCTGGTCTTTTTAACCAGCATCGAGCGTTTCTCCAGCAGGTCGGCGTAAGGCTTGAAGGAAGCCGGCAAGTCAGAAATTTCAGTCGAAATCATATGGTTGGGACAGACCAGGGCGGTATAATCAAACCAGAACCTGGAAAGCTGGGTTAAAACTTTACCCTTGTAGGGAATCAAAGAAGGCAAAACAAAATCAAAAGCCGAAATCCTATCGGTAGCGACGATAAGCAATTTATCGCCCAAATCGAAAACATTCCGGACTTTGCCTTTCTTAAAAACCGGGACACCCGGTATTTCAATTTCACCAATTGCTTTTTCCTTAATGTCCATAAAACCTGCTCCTTAAAAAATATTAAATAAAGCACACCAGAAACTATTTACAGATATCTTAAATTAAAAGAAATTCAAAATCAATCTGGCCATTGGAGACAGATGAGTAGCCTGCCGAGCTAAAAAAATTTTTGCCTCTATCAAATGAATTAACCGGCCGATAACTATTCAACCCGAATATTAGATTCACACTCTAAAACCATTTAAGTTCAGCCCGACGGCCATCTTAAATCACCGGATAAAATGATTTATTTTTTTATTCCGATAAAATTTATCAACCGTTCCTCTTTTAGCGGCTGACGACGATAGGAAAGAAGTTCCGGCCGGCAAAAAGTACAGAGATTTATCTGAGAAATATTTTCTTCGGGCAGGCCGATTACTTGGGTAAGCAACCAGAAGTTAGCCGCCCGTAAATCCAGAAAAAACTTATTAACCTGCTGGGCTGGCCTAAAGATAGAATCAAGAGGAAATCCAGCCCGAAAAAAAGCTTTCTGAACTTCCGGGCCTACTTCGTAGCAATTCTGCTCAACACAGGGCCCAAGCGCAGCTAAAATTTTCTCCGGCTGGCTGCCGAATATTTTGTTCATTTGTTTTAGGGTTTTCTCAATTATTTTTTGGTATGTCCCACGCCACCCACAATGCACAGCGGCGATGGCTTGATGTTCTAAATCTATTAAAAGAACAGGCAAGCAATCGGCAGTTTTAATTAAAAGCAGAAGACCAGGAGCAGCCGTTATTAATCCGTCACCAACGAGCTTCGAAGAAAGAATTTTTTTTATAAAAAACACTTTGGCCGAGTGCTGCTGGCTAAGTTCTACCGGATAAAAGGATTTGAGGCTGGGCTCTTTTTTTAGTTGAGAAACCTCAAAACCGGCTAAGCCGAAGCCATGGACCAACCAGGGAATCTGGTTCAATTTTTCTATCGTCAGGTAATTCTTTTTCTCGCTCATTTTATCTTTTTATAATTTACTCCCGTTGATTAATCAAGTCCTCAATCAGGAAGGCGGTTAAAAAGGATCTAAATATATATAGAGCCTTTATAATTATAATGGTCATTTTGTTACCCAAGCCTTTCCCCATCTCTTTCTGCCAAAAAAGTTCCTCAGATTTTTTATCACGTTTTATTATTTAGAGAAATCTCATTATGACTATTTAAAGCCACCTTTTTTGTCTCGGCTTTTAGATGATGAAACCTGAGAAGGTAAATTAAAAAAACGTCATCAAAAAACATTAGACTTTAACCTGATAATAAAAAAATATAAAATATGAATTGGCGCGGCGGAGCCGGCTATCAATTTTTTTATTTTTATCATCCGGCTAAAATGATAATTAAAAAAGCAGGAGCTAAAGAATGAGAATCGGGCTTATTTTATATTTGGTTTTCAGCCTGTTGCCGTTGACCCAGCTTCGAGCCGGGGAAGCCAGGCCAAGAGTAAGGGAATTTGGTTTGACCATCGGAGTATTGGAACCTGGACTGCTCAACTGTATTACCGATGTTCCCGGGGTGAAAGTTGGCCATAAAACAATTATTAAAAGGAAAAATATCAGGACTGGAGTAACCACTATCATCCCTCATAATGGAAATCTTTTCCAGGAAAAAGTGCCTGCCGGGATTTGCGTGGCCAATGGCTTTGGCAAGTTGATGGGGTATACCCAGGTGGAGGAACTTGGCTATTTAGAGACGCCTATCATTTTAACCAACACTTTGAGTGTTCCGACCGCGGCCGAAGCTTTAATTGATTACACCCTTTCTTTACCCGGTAATGAGAAGGTAGAATCGGTTAACCCGGTCGTCGGCGAAACAAATGATGGCTGGCTAAATGATATTAGGGCCAGGGTGGTAACTAAGAACGATGTTCTGGAAGCCATCAAAAAGGCTACCTCTGGGCCAGTGGAAGAAGGATCGGTTGGTGCCGGCACAGGAACAATCTGCTTTAATTTTAAGGGCGGAATTGGCACTGCCTCCAGAAAGCTCCCTGAAAATAGGGGCGGCTATACCATCGGCATCTTGGTTCAAACCAATTTCGGAGGAGTCCTCCAGATTCAGGGTTGGCCCCTGGGCAATTGGCTTAAAAACTGGCCACCAATCGGTAAAGTCGAGAAAACCGACCCCGATTCCGGTTCTTGTATGATTATTGTGGCTACTGATGCACCCCTTGACAGCCGGAATTTAAAACGCCTGGCCAAAAGAGCGTTGTTGGGAATTGCCAGAACCGGGGGCTATTATTCTAATGGCAGTGGCGATTATGCCATCGCTTTTTCTACTGCTCCCCAGGTTCGCTATCCACAGGCCGATAAAAATCTCACGCAGAAAATTGAAGTTCTGCGCAATGAAGCTATGTCGGCGCTCTTCCACGCAGCCGC
>PNJE01000026.1 GCA_002877915.1 Candidatus Aminicenantota bacterium | reverse complement strand
CGCCATGGTTCCCATGGTCTCATCCCAGGCTACTTGAGCCCGATACAGCCCCTCAAACATGGGTTCGAGGTTAGCCCCCTTCATCATGGGTGGAATTTCCTCAGCTTCAAAGATCGTCCGGAGAAGCAACCGGTGTTCCTCGTTGGTCAGATCGAGTGGCGGCACAATTTTCTTTTCATCTTCGGTCAGAGCTTCGTAACCCTGCATCCGAATTTTACTGATTATGTTTCGGGGGGCATTGAGAGCGAAAATAGGCAGGTTTTTCTGCCGGGCAAAGTCAAATATTTTCCGGTAATAACCATAATTAAAACTCCAGGTTACATACCATTTAATTTCTCTGAGAAAACTTTCTTCATCCAGCTCACCTTTTACCCAGCGGTCAAGTACCGGCTGGAGGTCAACCGTAATTTGCTCCAAGCCGATGGTCAAGTTCGAGTCCTGCTGGTAAAGAGCCTGAATAACCCGAAACTGCATCTCGTGCATATCCAGGTCATCATGGGTCTCACCGACAAAAACAAACCGGGCTTTTTTTATCTCTTTGATCATTTTTTCAAATTCAACCGGCCGTCCTTTGGTAGCGGAATAGATTTTTCCTGGTTCAACTAACAAGAATTTCCCTCGGTATTCTTTTGGGCCAAGCGGTAGAGTCAGAGACTTATCTTCAGTCGTCTGAGCATAGGCTATGGCTGAAAGGATAAAAAGAAAAAGCCCAAAACAAATTGGCAGAAATTGGCCAGTTAGGTTAGCTCGGTGGCGATATCTTTTCATTTTTACTCCTTCCTGTCCTGGACTCTATCTCATTTCCCTGGTTAATTATCTATAACTATTTAATTAAATAATCAAATTTAATCAACAAATTATTAGCCTGTTTTTCAGCCCGTCCATACTTAGCCGAAAATTATTTGGTAAGACCCCCTTCCTTTTCCTGTTTAAGCCCTAAAATTTTTTTCGCTTTTTTAAAAAATTTAGCCACATCTTTTTACAAAAGAGAAATACCCCTAATTAACGCTCACTTTAGGCAAATTCTGTGGGTGCCGATGAAAATAATAAAGCCAGGGGCCAACCTGAGATAAAATGGTTAATTGACCACAGCCTTAATCGTCATCATTTCAACAGCCAATCAAAATGCTATTTTACTCGTTAAACTAACTACCATAATATTAGGAACCAGCAAAGCAACATCTGCTTTTGGAGAATATTATTTTCTTCGCTTTTCTCGTAAATTAACTGGAAGAATCATAATTAACAAACTTTTTTTGGAGATGAGCGAAAGATAAAAGGCGTTCATCCTTTAAACCGCCACCTTTTGGCGGCAAATCCATAACCAAAAAATCAATAAACAGAATTGTTGAGCAAAATTCAAAACTATAGAAAAATACGGAAATCAAATCTTTACTTGATATCAGGAAATTCGCTGACCAAGCTCTGAAGGACAAAGTTGGATATATTCTCCTCAAATTCAGCCACCCTTTCCGGGCTTTCCTTTTTTATTTCCCAGGCTTTCATCTGAGTATTAGTTTTTTCCAGCACCTGGTTTTCTATCCTGACCAACTTAGTCAACACTCCCTCCCCACCATAAGTCCTTAGCCGAGTAACATTCAAGTACTGCGTCATGTGTCCCCTTTTATCCGGGTAAAGGAAAGCCACCAATTTTCTGGAAAAGGCATCCAAAGCACAGTTTTCTGAGGCTGGGGCCGAAGCCACGCTGGGCACTTTTCCAGCATAAGGCCACACTGGTATGGCTACGCTGCTTACCGGTTGACCGAGAATCACCCACATCGTAGCCAAGTCTGGCCGATCTGGGGATGGGGCTCCCTCAAAAACCACGGCTGAAGCAGTGCTGTTGCGGTTTATGGTGTCATTGGTGTTGATGTAAAGCGGCTCGGCCGGGTCTTCCGGTAACGGGCAACTTAAGGGATAAGAATGAAGTTTTTCGTGGTTTAAGTCCCGGGCGGCTTGCTGCAAGATAAACTTGACATCCAGCTGACCGGTGGCTCTGGCCATTTCCGCCAGGTGATTCATCCTCTCAAACCGGATGAATCCACCACCCTCGAGATAATCCGGTGAGGTGTAGCTAAAATTAGTATGTACTATATAACCAAAGGGTGCCACCTTTTTATCATTGGTGTCAAATCTGGTGTAATATTCACTCGAAGTCTCAAAAAAGGCAGCTCCGCCGTTAGCATCTATCACTCCGAAATTGGCGGCTAAATCCCATTTTCCTTTCTCTCTCTGCAAAAACTGCTCAAATTCTTCAACTGAAGCACACTCTCCCAGGGCTTTTTTCATGAAAGCACCATTTCCTGCCCCGTCATACTTTTTTTCCTTAAGCGCCAGGTCATCAGCTTGCGAATTCATGATGGCCAGACCCCGCTCATTCAAACCAGCCCAAATTTCTTTGCTCTCAACATCATCGGCATTTATGAGGCCGATAAATTTATACTTAGAGCCCGAAAAGTACATCAGCTTATTCAGAAGCTGAGAGGTATCGCGGTTTTTCCACATCAGCGGACGTCCGTTGGAAGTTGCTTTTCCTGAAGCTACGATTAGAGTGCAGGCCGGCGCTGGCTGCGGACCAAGCCACAAGATTAAAAAAAGAGAAATTGAAACCAGAAGCAAAAATTTTTTCCAGCCGGTCATCGTGCCTCCTCCCTCAGGTCCGGCGTCGTTCCCAGACCAGTTAAAATAAAACTGGATAAATTGTTAGGTTTGCCTTGACCTCAAGCCAAGTATAAGCAACCAGAGGCTATTCTTCTTCTGGCTTCACTCGGCCTTCCTTAATCGCTTCGGCGATTATTTTCTGCTGCAGCTGAGCTGGCACCTCTTCATAATGGGAAAATTCCATGATGAAAGAACCGCGGCCGCCAGTAATCGAGGTCAGAGTCGGCTCAAAATCAAGCATTTCGGCCATAGGCACCTGGGCTTTTAGAATCCTCATGTTGCCTTTTTGTTCCATGCCCTGGACTTTGCCCCGCCGCCCGTTCAGAGCGCCCATGATATCGCCCATGTAAGCTTCCGGCGTGTAGATTTCCACATTCATGATCGGCTCAAGGAGCGTCGGCTTGGCTTCTTTCATACCCTTCTTGAAGGCCATCGAAGCGGCAATTTTAAAAGCAATATCGGAAGAGTCAACTTCATGGTAAGAACCATCATAAAGAATGACTTTGAAATCAACCACCGGGTAGCCAGCCAGAATTCCTTTCTTCCTGGCCTCCTGGATTCCCTTTTCAATGGAGGGGATGAAATTTTTGGGAATGGCCCCGCCGAAAATTTTATCTTCAAACTCAAAATCTTTGCCCCGAGGTAATGGTTCCATTTTAATTTTGCAGTCGCCGTACTGGCCGCGGCCGCCAGTTTGCTTCTTATATTTGCCCTGGACATCAGATTTGCCCTTGATTGTCTCCCGATAAGGTATCTTGGGTGGCTTCAGTTCAACATCCACATTGTAACGTTTTTTGAGCTTTTCGGTGATGATGCGCACGTGCAATTCGCCATTGCCAGAAATCAACAACTGGTTGGTTTCCGGGTCTCTTTCAATCCTGACCGTCGGGTCTTCTTCAGTCACCCGGTGAGTCGCTTGAGAGATCTTATCTTCATCGGCTCTGGTTTTGGGTTCTATGGCAAAGGAAATTGAAGGCTCAGGGAACTTTATCGGTTCAAACTCAAGGCCAGCTCCCTTAGCACAAAGGGTATCGCCAGTCAGCGTAGCTTTTAACTTGGCTGTGGCCACAATATCTCCAGCTTTTGCCTGACCGGCCGGAATCTGTTCCTTCCCTTGAAGGAAGAAAAGACCGCCCAGTTTTTCATCCGTATCCTTAGTCGAATTAGTCACCGTAGCATCAGGCCCTATTTTTCCTGAATAAACTCGCAGGAGTGAAATTCTTCCGGTATAAGGATCAGAAATCGTTTTAAAAACCAGGGCCGCAAATGGACCGTCAGGCGAAAGAGATAACTCCTCTTCTTTGCCCTTAACTTTTACCTTTATCTTTCCTCTATCAACTGGAGAAGGCAGATAATCGACGATTCCATCAATAATCATCTGAATAGCTATATTATTTAGAGCCGAAGCAGCAAAAATGGGAAATATTTGATGATCGATAATACTTTTTTTCAATCCCCCAATAAGCTCCTCAGTACTGAGCTCCCCTTTTTCAAAATATTTTTCCATTAGCTTTTCATCGCTCTCCGCCACCACTTCTACCAGCTGGGTATATCTTTTATTGGCTTCTTCCTGTAGTTCGGCAGGAATTTCGGTCTCCTGATATTTTCCGCTTTCATCTTTTTCAAAGAGGTAAGCCTTTTTCTTTATCAGGTCAACCACTCCGGCGAAATTCTTTTCTTCTCCCAATGGTATTTGAACTGGAATAGCCTGCCGACCAAAAAACTGCTGAATTTCATTAACTGTCCGGGAGAAGTTCGAATTTTCCCGGTCAAGCTTATTAATGACAAATATCCTCGGCAGTTTAAGTTCTTCCAGCATCTCCCAGACTTTTTCTGTTCCCACTTCCACCCCAGCTACTCCACAAACTACCACCACGGCCGAATCGGCCGCTCGAAGGCTCGCCCGGGTATCCCAAAGGAAACTACTATAACCCGGAGTGTCAATGATGTTAACCTTATGCTCTTTCCATTCTATAAAACAGGGAGCGGAGTTGATGGAAATTTTCCTTTCTATCTCTTCGGGATCATAATCGGTGACCGTATTTCCTTTATCGACTTTGGTCAATCTGGTGGTCACCCCGGCATCAAAAAGAATAGCCGAGGTTAATGATGTCTTGCCGGATGAACCATGTCCGATCAGGGCAATATTTCTGAGCTTATCCGGGCTATAATCCTTCATTCTAAGTCCTCCAGTTTTAAGGTTTTATCAGGCCAAGAAAGGTTTTCTTGGATTAGGCTTATATAATAGTAAAAAAAAATGATTTACTCAAGGATAATTCAACTTTTTATTTCGGCTCTTTCTCTATCCAGGACAGATTGGAGGTCAGACGGTAACGGACATTCAAATTCCATTTTCACCTGACTTTGGGGGTGAACAAGCGACAGCTTCCAGGCGTGCAAGAATAACCGCGGGTATTTTTTTGGCCCGAGTCTTTTTGGCCCCCCATACCGGCTATCGCCAACTATAGGATGTCCGATAGCTGACAGATGAACCCGCAGTTGATGGGTCCGCCCGGTAATGGGCTTTAGGGCTAAAAAGGTAGTCTCCGGGAATTCTTGCAGGACTTCAAAATTGGTAATGGCGGTCCTGGGTTTTTTAGTTCGGACGGAAAATTTCTCTCGCTGATGAATATGCCGACCAATAGGCAAATCAATTATCCCCCTTTTATCTTTAAATCGGCCGTAAACGAGAGCCAGATAGGTCTTTTTAACTAAACGATCTTCAAATTGTTCCCTCAAAGAATGATAGGCTAATTCTGTTTTCGCCACTACCAGCAGCCCAGAGGTTTCTTTGTCCAGCCGATGAACAATACCCGGCCTCATAGAAGACCCAACCTGGCTTATTCCCGGAAAATGAAATAAAAGCCCGTGGACCAGAGTGCCACTGGATATTCCAGCGCCTGGATGGACTACCAGGCCAGCAGGTTTATTTATGATTATAATGTGCTCGTCCTCGTAGATTATTTCAAAATCAACCCTTTCTGGCTTAAGCGCTGGCTCCTCGGAGGAAAATTCTTCATAAAAAAACTCAACCGAGTCCCCGGGTTTTAATTTCTGGCTGGCCCTGGCTGGATGCCCATTAATTTTGACTTGGCCTTCTTTGATGGCCTTTTGAATTCGCGAACGGCTAAAAGGCTTCAACCTGTTTTTGAGAAATAGGTCCAGCCTTATGGGTTCCAAGCCATCAAAGAAAAATTTTTCTCTAATCAATTTGCCTGTGCTTTAAAAATTGATATAAAACCAGGCCGGCTACCAGACCAATTAGACAATACAACTGAGGCAGAGATAAGCTGGTCCAAGCGCTTGGGCCCTTAACCAGGTAGGTATTTTCACCATGATCGCCTCGAAAAAATTCAGTAAAAAACCGAATTATTGAATAGTTCATTATATAAAAACAAAAAACCTGGCCAGAAAATTTTTTCTTTTTTAAAATAATAAAAAGCACGAAAAAATTAAGGAAATTCAGGGCTGACTCATAGAGCTGCACCGGATGCAAGGGAACATTTAAAGGAATGCCGGTGAGCTCATGAGCATAGGGGTTCTTAAAAACTACCGCCCAGGGCATAGAACACTCGCGGCCATAACAACAGCTGGCTGAAAAACACCCTAAACGACCAAAGCCATGCCCGAGAGCAATTGCCGGAGCAACCAGATCGGATGTCGCCCAGAAGGGGATCTTTTTTTTCTTGAAATAAATAATGGCAAAGATAAGGCCAAAGGTCAGTCCCCCCTGGAAAACGCCACCAGATCGAGCTAAGCTCAGCAATTCGCCTGGATTTTCCCAGTAATAAGAAAAATGGCCGACCAAAAGAATCAGCTTAGCTCCAATTAAAGAAACAATGATAATCCAGAAAGCCGCATCCAGCAGTTTTTGAGCATCATAACCATATTTTTTGGCCTGGACATAGATAAACCATAAAGCCGCGGCCACCCCCAGTGCCATGAAAAACCCGTAGGTGTGGACGGTGATAGGTCCTATTTTCAAGAGGATGGGATGCATTTTTCCTTTCTCCTTATTAAAATATACAGCAAAAGAATAGCCCCAACGGTAATACCACTATCAGCTAAATTAAAAAATGGCCAGTGAAATCTCCCCACATAAAAATCAAGAAAATCAATAACATATCCCCGGAAGAGCCGATCAATTAGGTTTCCTAAAGCTCCACCTATAATCAGAGCCAATGAAATTCTGGTTAAAGTCATTTCCGAAGGAGTTTTTATGAAAAAATAAATCACGATCCCAAGGGCGAACAATGCTCCGAGATTTAATAAAACCAGGGCCAGCGGATTACTGGCCTGGCCGAGAAAGCCAAAAATGGCCCCCCGATTATGCACCCTGGTCAAATTAAAAAACCCTCTTATGACTGGAATAACCTGATAAAGACCCACCAATCGAGAAATTAGATTCTTACTTACCTGATCAATGATTAGCCAGAAAATTATTACCAGGAAATAAAAATAATTTTTTTTTATCCCTTTTATTGTCATTGCCCCCTCAATACTTGGGAACAGCGGGCACAGACCGTAGGATATTCTTTGTCTTGGCCCACAGTGGTGGAAAAATTCCAGCAACGTTCGCATTTCTGACCTTCAGCTTTTTCGACTACAATCTCCAGTTCCTGGCCATCAACCGGAATGACCTTGACAGAAGATACAATAAAAAATGCGGGGAGGTCAGATTTAAATTCATCCAGAAGATCAAAGGTTTCGGGAGGAACCTTGAAAATTAATTGGGCCTCGAGAGAGTTTCCAATTATTCGGCTCTCGCGGGCTTTCTCCATCTCCTTCTGAACTTTTTCCCTGATCTCCAGCAATTTATCTACCTTTTTCATTTTCTCTTCTGGTAACCAGGCTTCTTCCTCGTTCGGAAAAGAGCACAGATGAACTGACTCCTCTTTTCCCCTATATGCTGGCAAAGCTTCCCAAGCTTCATCGGTGGTAAAAGGAAGAATCGGAGCCATAAGTTTCAAGGTATTTTGCAGAATCCAGAAGATGGCAGTCTGACCAGAACGCCTTTCAACAGATTTGCTGGCCGAGCAGTACATCCGGTCTTTAATAATGTCGAGATAAATAGCACTGAGATCGACCGTAAAAAAATTGTAGAGAGAATGAAAGACAGTGTGAAATTCATATTCCTCATAAGCCTTGATTACTCGTTGCTGAACCTGGCGCCCTCTCTCCAGGATCCAACGGTCGAGCCATAATAACTCCTCTGGCTTTACCGGATCGGTTTCCGGATTAAAATCATACAGGTTGCCGAGGAGAAACCGCCAGGTATTCCTGATTTTTCGATAGGCTTCTACTAACCGCTGGAGGATTTCCTGGCCAAATCGAGCATCCTCTTTATAGTTGAGCATGGCTACCCATAGTCTTAGTATTTCCGCTCCATGCTGGGAAATAATTTCGCTCGGTTCGATGTAATTACCCAGGGATTTGGACATAGCTCGGCCCTGTTCATCAAGAACAAAACCATGAGTCAAGCAGGATTTATAAGGGCTTGAATTTTTAACTCCGACTCCAATTACCAGAGAACTGTTGAACCAGCCCCGGTACTGGTCATGACCTTCAACATAAAGGTCGGCCGGCCAGGGAAGATCTGGCCTTTTCCCCAGGATGCTGTGACTGGCTCCTGATTCAAACCAAACATCCAGAATATTATTTTCTTTTTTGAATTTTTCACCCCCGCAATTTGGACATTTCTGACCGGGAGGAAGTAATTCTGCGGCCGTCTTTTCAAACCAGGCATTCGACCCTTCTCTTTCAAAAATATCAGCGACCCAGGTGGTTATTTTTTCGTCAGCCAGAATATAGCCGCAATTTTCGCAGTAAAAGGCCGGTATAGGTACACCCCAGGACCTCTGCCTTGATATGCACCAGTCGGGTCGGCTGGCCATCATGTTGGCAATTCTCTCTTCTCCCCAGTATGGAATCCAGCGGATTCTTTTAATTTCTTCCAGAGTCCTTTGACGCAATGCATTTTTATCCATCGAGATAAACCACTGCTCAGTTGCTCGGAAAATTACCGGGTTTTTGCAGCGCCAACAGTGAGGGTAAGAATGGGTAATTTCTTCCGCTTTAAGCAGGCTGCCGTCTTTTTTCATATCTTCGACAATTTTGGCATTGGCCTCAAAGACATTTAGCCCGCCATAATGCTCCACCTGCGGCAAAAACCGGCCTTGTTCATCAACTGGAGTATAAATATCGAGTCCGTAAGCTACGCCGGTTAAATAATCATCATAACCATGACCGGGGGCGGTATGAACACATCCGGTTCCATCTTCCAGGGTGACATAATCAGCCAGCACCAAAACAGATTCTCGGTTAATAAAGGGATGCTTAGCCTTGAGTCCCTCGAGCTCCCTGCCAGGGAAAACAGCCAGCTCTTTATAATTTTTAAAGCCTAGCACTTCCGCCACCACTGGCAGCAGCCTCCGAGCGAGGATATAAACTTCACTTCCCACTTCGGCAGCTACATATTCATAATCGGGATGAAAAGCAATGGCCAGATTGGCTGGTAGGGTCCAGGGGGTGGTGGTCCAGATCAGGATAAAAATATTTTTTCCCTGGAGAGCTGGAAATTTTTTGGAGAGATCAGAAAGAAGCGGAAACTTGGCATAAATCGAAGGAGATTTTTTTTCCTTATATTCAATCTCAGCCTCAGCCAGGGCGGTCTGACAGTGAAGACACCAGTGAACTGGTCTTTTACCCTTATAAACATTACCAGAGGCAAAAAAAGCAGCCAAATGCCGTAAAATATCGGCTTCATATTGAGGGTTCATCGTCAGATAAGGCTTATCCCATTCGCCAAATACCCCCAAGCGAACGAATTCCTCTTTTTGAATATCTATAAATTTAAGGGCATATTTTTTACATTCGTTTCTAATCTCAATCACAGACATCTGTTTTTTCTTTTCCCCGAGAAGCTGATCCACCCGAATCTCAATGGGCAAACCATGACAATCCCAACCTGGGATGTAAGGAGAAAGATAACCCCTCATACTTCTTGATTTGACAATGAAATCTTTTAAGATTTTATTCAGGGCAGTCCCTAAGTGGATGTGCCCGTTGGCGTAAGGGGGGCCATCATGAAGGACAAAAACAGGCCGGTCTTTTTTCTGGTTTATTATTTTTTGATAAAGGTTTATCTTCTGCCATCTTTTAATAATTTCTGGTTCTTTTTGAGCTAATTGGGCTTTCATGGCAAAAGAAGTCTGGGGTAAATTAAGGGTCTTTTTCAAGTCATTTTTATCGGGCATTAGCTTTCTCCAGCTGATAACCTAAATTTTTTCTATTATAGAATAGCTTATTCTAAACTGCCAGGGGTAAAAGTCAAATTTAAATAGATTGAGGATCAATCCTGCCGGAAGTGAGCCCCCCGGCTTTCGGGATTGGCAATGGCCGCATAGGTAATCATCAAGGCCACTAATAGACCATGCCTCAGGTCAACTATTTCCGGGTCCATTGGTGCTTCTTGATAAAACTTATCCACCCGATGCTTGAGGTACTCCAGGTCGGCCCGGGCCCGCTCCAACCGCTTCGAGGTTCGGATAATTCCGGCATAATTCCACATAGTGCTTCGAATAGTAGCCCAGTCCTGATGAATTAAGGCCGGGTCGACGGGCTCTTCATTTTTCGGGTAATACCAGGGATGAATTTGAGAAGGATTACAAGGAAGTTCAGGTCGAAAGTTTTCGGCAATATGCTGAGCCACCCTGGTTCCCCAGACCAGACCTTCAAGAAGCGAGGTCGAGGCTAAACGGTTTGCTCCGTGAACTCCAGTACAGGCTACCTCTCCAGCGGCATATAAACCCTTTAGGGAAGAGCGTCCCCAAAGATCAACCAGAACTCCACCGCAGCAAAAATGAGCTGCCGGGACGACGGGAATGGGCTCCTTGGTGATATCAATTCCATACTTAAGGCAGGTGCGATAAATATAGGGAAACCTTTTTTTAATATCAATCCGGGCATAACTCACTAAATCCAACAAAACATAGTTGGAGTTGGTGTTAATCATTTCCTGATAAATTGACCTGGTGACTACATCTCTTGGAGCCAGGTCTTTTTGAGGGCTGTATTTTTCCATAAAAGTTCGCCCATCCCGTGTTTTCAACCGGGCTCCCTCTCCCCTAACCGATTCCGAAATCAGGAAACCATCAGCATCCCGATGGTAAAGAGAAGTCGGATGAAATTGAATATATTCCATGTTGACTATTCTGGCCCCAGCCCTGAGAGCCATGGCATAGCCTGAACCAATTGTCGTCCGCGGATTGGAGGTAAATTGATAAACCCCACCACATCCGCCAGTAGCCAGAACAGTATAGGGAGCAATGAATTTTTTTACCTGTCGGCTTTTATTATCAAGAACATAAGCTCCTAAACATCGAGGTGGGCGGTAGTAAGATAAGGGATTTCTTGAGTGATGGGGAACGGTTAATAAATCCACCGCCGTATGGTCGAAATAAAAATGGATATTGGGAAACTGTCTAAGTCGCTTATAAAAAGCAGTAATAATTCTTTGACCGGTGGCATCTTCCACGTGAAGAATTCTTCGCCTCGAATGCCCTCCCTCAAGGGCATAATCAAGTTTATCAGGGGAAGAACGAGCAAAGGGAATCTTCAGTTCTTTTATTAAAAGGCGATCTACCGTTTTTTTCCCTTCCTGCACGAGTAGGTCAACGGCCG
Organism: Candidatus Aminicenantota bacterium; assembly: GCA_002877915.1. Lineage (GTDB taxonomy): Bacteria > Acidobacteriota > Aminicenantia > Aminicenantales > Saccharicenantaceae > Saccharicenans. The sequence goes on along the minus strand of PNJE01000026.1, from coordinate 15,930 downwards.
CCGGGTTATTAATTCGGTCACCAGCCTGAAGGATATCTTCCCGCAGGAGCTCGGGATCATCGTCATCGCCAAAGGAAACGATGCCCCCCTGAGCCCAGTAAGAGTTAGAGCCTTCCACACCGGCAGATTTAATTACCATATTTATCTCCAGCCCCTGTCGGGCAGCTTCCAGGGCAGTAGTAGCTCCGGCTATTCCCCCGCCGATGATTAAAATATCAGAATAAATTTCTTCCTGAAAAGATTTGGTTTTCATTTACCACTCATACAAATTCCAGTGAAATATCGGTCGACTTAAAAGAATGGGTCAGCGCTCCAACCGAAATGAAATCAACTCCAGTCAAGGCCAGGCTCCTGACTTTCTTTAAACTAACTTTGCCCGACACTTCGAGAGGAACCCGGCCGTTCACCATTTTCACTGCTTTCTTGATATCCTTCAAACTCATATTGTCAAGCATAATTATATCTGCTCCCCCCTCTAAAGCTTCCTTCACCTCATTGACGTTCGTAGTCTCAACCTCTATTTTAATTTCCGGGGAAGCTTTCTCTTTGGCTTTTTTCAAAGCGGGACTTATCCCGCCGGCTATCCTGATATGATTATCCTTTATCAGCATCATTTCAGAAAGATTCTGCCGGTGGTTTTTTCCTCCTCCCATTTTAACTGCATATTTTTCCAGCGCTCTCCAGCCGGGAGTTGTTTTCCGGGTATCGAGGATGATGGCTTTTGTCTCGCTTACCCTATCCACAAAAGCCCTAGTCAGAGTGGCAATACCGGTTAAACGCTGAAGAAAATTGAGGGCTGTTCTTTCAGCTTTAAGCAACGAGGCTGCTCTTCCACTGACTTCTGCCAAGACCTCTCCCTTTTTAAATTTCTGGCCATCCTGTTTAATTATTTTAAATTCTACTGCGGGATCAATTTTTTTAAAAACTTCAGCCGCCACCTCTATTCCTGCCAGAACCCCATCTTCTTTAGCCAGAAAAACAGCTCGAGCCAATAAATCCGGAGGAACAATCGCCTCAGTAGTAATATCACCTACCGGCAAGTCTTCTTTGAGGGCTAAATCAATAAGTTCTCTTATTTTTTTTATGTCCATTGGTCATAATTATAGAAGTTCCTGAAAAAGCCGTCAATTAGTCTAGGGAAAACCAGGGATATTCAGACCAGAAATCCAGGAAAAGGCTTGGATTAAGAAAAACAAGGTGAAATGATTCGGATTCGCAAAAGTTTGATTTACCTGTCCAGTGGTCAAAGCCAGACCATCGAAAGATATGATCTTAGTCTGGGGATAATTATCGATACCCTTCGTTAATGCTGGCCAAACCGATTTATATGTAAGATCTCAGATAGCTTCCTTTTAGGCACATGAAGGACTCCGGCTTCATCCTTCCAGTACTTCACCGATCCACCGAATTCTTCAACCACTGGTTCCTCTGCCGGATAACCTAATGCCAAGACTGAGTCTATTCGGTAATTATCTGGAATACTCAGGATTTTTTTAAGTCGCTCCCGGTTAATGGAAATTAGCCAGCAAGTTCCTACCCCCTGGCTCAAAGCTCCAAGAATTATATTTTCTGCCGCTGCTCCCACGTCATACTCGAAACCTTCCTTTCTGATATCCATATTGACCAGAATAATGATATAGGCAACTGGCTCTTTTCCAGGCTTTGGGTCGCCGGCCGGATTGATGTAAGCCGCCCAACGGAGACAGGGGAAGATTTCTTTCCGCAGATTAGGATCTATGGCGATTAAAAACTCCAGCGGTTGAAGATTGGCCGCTGAAGGTGCCAGCCGACCGCAATCTACCAGTTCTTTCAATAAACTCAGGGATAATTCTTTTGGCTGAAACTGACGGATAGACCTTCGTTTCTTGATTAATTCTTTTAAATTTTCCATCATTGCCCTCCTCACTTTAAGACTTAAGAGGTTTAAATTCGGGAGCTTTAAAATTAAATATGATATTGGCTAATAGCAGAAAAATTCCTGCTACTAAATACATTAACTTCAGACCAATTGACTCGGAAATCCACCCATAAATAACTGAGCCGACCCCCATACCAGCATCAAAAAGTGAGTTGTAAAGGCTAATAGCCAGTCCCTTATTTTCTCTTCCCATAAAATCTACCAGATAAGTGCTAAGAGCTGGATAAATCAATCCCTGGCCAAAGCCGCCAATAAAACCCGTAGATAAAAGAAGAAGCTGGCCGTTTATCCTGGAAATTAAAAACAGATTAAAAGAAATAATCAAAGCTGATAAAAAGACTATCTTTTTGCGTCCATAATAATCAGAAAGGCCTCCCAGCCGGAATCTGGAGAGAATAGCCGCTAAGGAAAATATGACAAAAAACGGACCAACCCGCCCAAGATTTAAAGATTTTATCAACAGGGGCATAAAATACAGAATGGCCCCGCGGACTGAGCCATGCAGGACTGGCATTGACCCAATGATTATCATCAAGATGATGGAAATACTGTTCCAGGTTTTTTTTGATTTTCCGGAACCGGATTCAGCGGCCCGATCTTCGACCGGCATTTCCCTGGTCCAAATCACTAAAGCAAAAGAAATGATAAGAAAAATTAAACAGGAGTTAAACAATCCAGAGAAACCGAAGTGATTAATAATTTCTTCTCCGATGGTCGGCCCGACCGCATTGGCAATTAAGCCAGCCACTCCCACTATCCCGATTGACCGGGCCAGGCTCTGGGCTGGCGTTAGATCAGTACACATGGTAATAGTGGCGGTCATGCTAATTCCCCAGCCTACGCCAGTCAGCGCTCGAAGAGAGACCGGGAAGATACCGGCATTCTTAATTAAATGAAAGAAAGGCATGGTCAGGATTAAAATGACTAATCCTAAAAGAGAAATCTCTTTGCCGCCGCGGCGGTCAATCAGACGACCGAAAAAAGGGCGAATCATTATGGCCGTCAAGCTGTGGATACCCATTATTAATCCAACTTCTCTTTCTTTTGGATGAAACTGTTTTAAAAACAACGGAAGCAAAAAAAGAAGGCTAATGGAAAGATAGAGAAAAAAATATGAAGATAGACCGAGCAGGAAATCTTTGGTCCACAATTGCACTCGAGTATTATCTTCCACCTTGAGGCCCAGGTAAAACCTTCAAAATTGAGTTTAAAAAATAACCTATTTCCCTGCCTTTGTAAACAGGATGCTGGCTGTTGGGGTTTCGGGGAAAATCTTTATAAAGGGGATGATTGAAGGAGGGTATCCTTAAACTCTGCCCAGCCAGCGAAACAGAGCTGTTTTTATTTTAACAAAATCCAAAATAGAATCAACTTTTTTTTAATCCCTTATTTTTATTCTAATTTTTATATTAAACCTGGCTAGGTCGGTTGTTTTTTTGAGGTTTTAAATCAGCTTGGCTTGAAATGATATCGCTCTGGAAAACCAACTAAGCGCCAACTTATTCATTTTTATTACTAAAACTTTTATTTTTTCCAAAAGGTAAGTTTTAGCAAAATTATAATTTTAGGGGGTTCTTCTTTTTTAAGCTTTAATTTTATAAAGGCTTTAGTTTCCTCAAATGCCGTTCCCATCCCCGAAGTCCTTGCCGCTTCTACCAACTTCCATAAAACTGAAATTACATCTTAATGGAAACCGCTGTCTGATTGACAGAGCTTTCAAATTGTGTTAGAAAATCAAAAATTTTTAGTCCTGAGGAAGGGGAAAAAGCATGAATAGAAAAATTCTAATTGATAAAATAGGCCTCAGAAGAATCCTGAAGAATCTATTTTTGATTTTTTTAGGTTGTCTGGTGATGGGAATCGGTTATTCCCTTTTTCTGATTCCCTTCCATCTTGTTCCCGGAGGCATCGCTGGTCTTTCGATTATCATAAATTATCTACTACATTCTCCTGTCGGCCTGGTTATCATCTTTCTTAATGGACCAATATTACTGTTAAGCTATCGATTCCTGGGTAAAAAGTATGTTTTAACCACGATGCTCGGAATGGTTCTCTCTTCCCTACTCATTGATTTTTTTAATGAAGTAATCAAGCTTCACCGGGGAACCGAAAATCCTCTCTTAGCTGCCATTTATGGAGGCTTACTCCTCGGGCTGGGATTAGGGCTGGTTTTTCGAGGCGAAGCTTCCACTGGTGGCTCAGACGTCATCGGGATGATTTTGAACAAATACACTGGCGTGTCCGTTGGAATGGGAATTATGATGACTGATTTTGTTATTATTTCTGCCTCTGGATTTGTTTTTAAAAATTTGGAAGCTCCTCTTTACGGGTACATCGTTCTTTTTATTTCTTCCAAGGTCATTGACCTAGTCCTCGAAGGCTGGAGCTTTTCCAAGCTGGTTATTATTACTTCCCTAAAAAGCCAGGAAATCGCCGATTTCATTATTAATAAGCTTGATCGCAGTGGAAGTGCTCTTAAATCTCGCTCCCTTTATCTTAACCGTGAAGGAGAAATTATCATTACGGTTATTAACCGCAAGCAATTAGCTGAACTCAAAGGATTTATTAAAAGGGTGGACCCTCAGGCGTTTGTCATCGTTAACGATACATATGAGGTTCTGGGAAAAGGCTTCAAACCGATTCAAACCAATTAGAACTCAAAAAATTATTAATAAAGTCATTCCCCAGTAAAATTACTTTTTAAAAATGGAAAGCTGTAGTTTTGCTTGAATTAAAGATCAATCTTATGATAAAAAGCAATCATCAAGGCGAAGAGGAGGTAAAAGTGATCGAGTTTGAATTAACTTTCATGGATTTTCTTCTTGAGCACCAGGAAAGGCACGGGAGGACCTACCATTTTTTAATTCTCATGAATTCAATTCTGAATGCCGCCAAGAGAATTCAGCATTTCTATCTAACGGGCGCCTTGAGAGGCAACCTTGGCCCAGCCGGTTGTATCAATGTCCAGGGCGAAAAAACTATGAAACTGGATCAAATCGCCAATGAAGTGGTCAAGAATTATTTATTCCGATCTGGCCGGGTGATTGAAGCTATCAGTGAAGAAGAAGAAAAGCCGGTCCTGATGAACCCTTCGGGCCGCTATTTTGTTTATTTTGACCCACTGGACGGTTCGTCCAATATTCCTCACAATCTTCCAGTTGGCTTCCTGTTTGGCATTGCCAAAAGAAATTTAGAGGGGCCAGAAGATAATCATCTCCGAGCTGGCCAGGAATACATTGCCGCTGGAATGTTTGTCATTCCCACCGGAACATTTACTATTGCCCTGAAAGATGCTGGCTGCTGGCGGTTTCATATTGACGAAACTATGAACTATGTTAAGCCTATCAAACTGGAACTCCCCAATGACCAGAAAAAATGGGAACTTTCTTATAATTCCGCCCACCGGTATTATTATGATCATCGAATTAAAGATTGGCTAGAAAAAAATGAAAAAAAATACCAGTTTCGCTATCTGGGCGCGCTGGCCGGGGACTTTCACCGGATTCTGACTAATGGGGGACTTTTCCTTTATCCGGCGATAGTCAACCATCCAGATCCGGGTAAAAATTATCCCAACGGCAAATTAAGATTAATGTATGAAGCAGCGGTGGTCAGCTTTATGTGCCAGGAAGCTGGAGGATCAGCAGTTGACGAAAAAGGGCAATCAATTCTTGCCATTCAGCCCCAGCAGCCTCACCAGAGAACGGCCCTCTACCTCGGCTCGAAGGAATTGGTGGATGAAATAACCGAAGTTCTATCATCCTGACCGAATTGGCCGGAATCAACTTTAGCCGATAAATTCAAAATCCAATTTCAGAGCCTTAAATCTTTTATCTTTTTGAGCAAACCTATAATTTTTTCAACATCAGCTTGACCGAAAGCCATATCCATTTGAGTCAGTAACCGGCTCAGCTCCCAGGCCTGATCCGATTTTAAAGTAGTAGCTACTGACCGAGGATTCTTAAGTTGACCGGGATAAAGATCCCCATAATAGCTTTTATCTTCCTTCTCTGTCCCTTCCTTAAAAAGCGCTTGATTACTCAGGGTCAGGTAATAATCTCTCAGGCTAAGGTAATAGAGAAGGCTGTACACATCCAGCAAATACCGTTTCTGGCTTAAAGAGACATTTTCCAGAGATTGTTTTACTTCAGCTGGCGGCTCATAGGCGTAAACCTCTTTCATAGCCTCAATTAACTTCTGGTCGCGTTCGATAGCTTGCGGCAAAACTTCTTTAAGGTAAAAATCAGAAAGTTCTTTTAAGTCAGTTGTTATTTTTTTGGCTTTTTCTTGTTGAGCGGTTAAGATCAAGACCGGCCGAGAGCTATTAGCTAAATAAACTTCTAGGCGGTCGAAAAAACCATCTCCGTCGGTATCAAAATAGCGAATTTCACCTACTCTTGGCCAGCCGGCCAGGTGACCAATTGGCAGCCAACCTTCTCGAGCGCCGAAAAGATGAATATTTTGATCCAATTCACTGTAATATAATTCTACCGGACCGTTTAGATTATCAACTACTTCCCTTCTGACATTCCATTTTTGGATATTTGGAGATGTGCTGAGCAGTGGCCGTCGCTCAAAGACCCAGCCTAATCCCTGGCCTTCCAGCTCTTCTCTGGCCGGGCTGGTCGGCAGAGATTCGTCAGAAAATTCTTTCCAGGACAAGCCAGCCGTCGTACTTTTATATGTTTTAATCATTTCTAAAAGCTTATCCCTGGGAATGGTGTATACTTCTTGAGGCGGCCGTCTCAGGGAGGAACTCATCTTAAAATTTTCATAATCAAAGGCCTGCTTGCCTTCCAGGATAAGACCCAGGTCATAGTTAAAAGGCCTTTCCAGACTATTTCCCCTGTCAGCGTCAAAACTTATTTCCAGGCTTCGAATAACAATTGGTTGTTGTTCCTTTGACCAAAAATTAATCGGTTCAAAATAAAAATTTGGTTTGGACATCGAGCTGGCCGGTTGCAGGTTGGCCCTGATTACCAGGTCGCTGAGACCATCCTGGTTCAAATCAAAAGTGGCCAAGGGGCAAATATCAGCTGGCGCCCAGGTTCCTGAAATCGGATTAAAAACATTTTTAAAATAGAGCTTATGGCCAGACAGATTCTGGGTGAATTTTTCATAAAATAAATCCAGCGGATTTTTGAACTTAAATATCTCTCCCAATCCGTCTAAATCATAACCGAACCAGCCCCGGACGAGGTGTCCCCGATCAAAAATTCTTATTTCCATATAATCGGCCTGGCCATTATTATTTTCATCAGCATAATCAACCATTACCTCTACCAGACCGTCTCGATTTAAATCGTATAAATAGCAGTCATCCCGAAAATCGCCCCCCGATAAAACGCTGCCATCGCCATTATCATCTATTACCAGCACCAGAGCGCTGGCTTGCTCCCCGTTATCCTGTTGGTAAACCTCTGATTTTACTAGTAACCTATTATGAGCTTCTCCTTTTTCTTCTACCAGAAAACTTTCCCCTGGACGAAGAGCCAGAGCCTTTTTCCACCATTTTTTGGTTTTCCAGCTGGTCATTCGACCATCTACTGAAAGGGCCGTAATTCTCATCCACCAGGGTCCGGCTGATTCTTCTCCGGCTCTTAACGGTCTGGTTATTTTTTTCTGGGCGTTTAGCCCGGCGGGCCAAAAAATAAAAAAGGCTAAAGCCACTACTAATAAGATAGCCATTCGGTTATTGGTGCTTTTCATTTTTGAAATCCTGTAAGTTGCTCTTTAATCCAACCTGTGTTTTTAATGCTATTTTATAAGCTTTGTCTTGTCAAACCTTTATTAATCAAAATAAATAAATATTATCTGGTTTCAAGCTGTTGAAAGGCTAATCATCCGGTTTAATTTATCAAGCCTAATTTATTTTGAATACGTCCCAAGCAACTTCTACCAACAAATAGGCTTTGGAATAATAAATTTTATTTTTATCACCTCAAAAAATAAATAATCAGTCGTCAACCGCCAAAAGAATTGCTATAATTTCAAACTAAGGGAAGCAAGTTGGTTTTAATCAGAGGATAAAATGAAAGAAACGAACTTAATCCCAAAATTAAAAGAAGAAATAAAACCGCATCTGGTTCCAGTTTTAGATCCTGATTTCTATCCCCTGGGCCTTTTCTTTTCCTGGTACCAGAACCAGGTTAAAGAACCAGGAGAAAAAATACGAATTGGCTTAGAAAGGGAAAATCAATTAATTTCGATTTGGGAAGGGCAAGTGCTTCCGGCCAGTGAGTCTAACTGGCCGTTAACCCTTATTTATGTTGAGCGCCTGGTAAAATTTTTGCTCTGGCAAAAAGGTGCCTGGAAAATTTACTTCCAGGGTTCCCCGGCCATCTACCAGTACCTTAAATCTAACTATTCAGCTGAAGGAAAAAGAAAATTTGATGTAGATTTAATGAGTACAGTCTATGAAAAGCCTTTTGAAGTGGTCTTGGCTGAAGCTGATGAATTTCCAGAAGAAAAAGAAAATCAGCTCATTCTCGGCGGGCATTCTGATGGCTGTCGGCTGGGCTTTGATCTCGGAGCCAGTGATTTTAAAGTTGCGGCCTTAAAGGATGGACAGGTGGTCTTCAGTGATGAATTTCCCTGGAACCCTCAATCAGAACCTGACCCTAAGTATCATTACGACCATATTCAGGCTGGCCTGAAGAAAGCTGCTGCTTTCCTGCCGAAGGTTGAGGCTATTGGAGGAAGTGCCGCTGGAATTTATATCAATAATCAAGTAAGGATAGCCTCTCTCTTCCGGGCAGTTTCTAAGGAAGCTTTCGAAAAGAAAGTCAAAAATATGTTCATCGAAATGCAAAAAGAATGGGGCGTCCCTTTAGAAGTAATTAATGACGGAGAAGTAACCGCCCTGGCTGGCTATTTAACCCTCAATGATACCGGCGTTTTGGGAGTGGCCATGGGTTCAAGCGAAGCCGGCGGTTATCTACATCCGTCTGGACATTTGCCCGGGTGGCTGGATGAGCTGGCTTTTGCTCCAGTTGATTTAAACCCTGGGGCATCCATAGACGAATGGTCTGGAGACAGCGGTGTTGGAGCTATGTATTTTTCCCAGCAGGCTGTAAATAAGCTGGCCCTTTCAGCCGGATATAGTTTTCCTGAAGAGATAAAACTTCCCGAAAGGCTCAAAGAAATCCAGGCTAAGGTCGAAAAGGGCGAAAAACTGGCAGCCCAAATATTTAAGGACATCGGAATTTACTTAGGGTATACTGCTCAGCTTTATTCCCTCTTTTACGATTACCATCACCTGATGATTTTAGGGAGGGTAACCTCCGGGCCGGGAGGCGAATTGATCAAGCAGCAAGCCGAAAAGGTTCTGGCCATTGAGTTTCCTGAATTAGCCGATAAAATTAAAATTCACCTGACGGATGAAAAGAGTCGCCGTGTAGGTCAGGCTGTAGCCGCGGCTACCCTTCCACTAATAAAAAAATAAAAATTAGAAAAGCTAAACCCTAATTAAAAATAAAAGGCTGGAGGCCAGACGATGGAAGTTATTATTCAACCCGATAGTGAAAAGGCCAGCTTTCTGGCGGCCAGATTGATTAAAAAAATTATTCAAGAAAAACCTAAACCGGTTATCGGATTGGCTACTGGTAATACTCCGCTCCTGCTTTATAAATTTCTGGTAAAGATGCACCGGGAAGAAGGCCTGGATTTCAGCCAGGTTGTCGCTTTCAATCTCGATGAATATGTAGGTTTACCGGCTGATCATCCCGCATCTTTTCATCATTATATGTGGAAAAACCTTTTCAGCCAGATTAATATCAAGCCTGAAAATGTTCATATTCCTGACGGATTGGCCAAGGATATCCCTTCTTATTGTCTTCAGTACGAGCAAGAAATAAAAGAGGCTGGTGGCCTGGACATTCAGATCCTGGGTCTGGGCACAGACGGGCACATTGGTTTCAATGAACCTTCTTCCTCTCTTTCTTCCAGGACCAGGATTAAAACTCTCACCGATCAGACTCGGAAAGATAATGCCGTCTTTTTCGGAGGCGAGGAAAATGTCCCCTATCATGCGATAACGATGGGAATTGGAACTATTCTCGATGCTCGTACCTGCCTGATGTTAGCTTTTGGCAAGAAAAAAGCCAGGGCAATTGCTCTGGCCGTGGAAGGACCAATAACTTCCATGGTTCCAGCCTCAGCCCTTCAGCTTCATCCCAGAGCTATCATCCTGGTCGATCGCGATGCTGCTTCTGAATTAAAGCACCTTGATTATTACCAGTGGGTCTTCGAGCACAAGCCTGAATGGCAAAAATTCTAAGTCAGGCGAACATTATTCGCCTATTTTTTGACATAATTTTCTCGCCTGTGATATAAGATTTTAACCATGAATTTAAAAAGGAATAAAAAATGCACCTTACTACTTTTGATTGGCTGATTGTCATTTTTTCTATTGCTATCTGTTTCCTTCCACCATTAATTCTTAGTCGCCGGGCGAGCAAAAATACGGCTGAATTTTTCACTTCTGGCCGGGCGGCCCCCTGGTGGCTAATCGGTGTATCCATGGTCGCCACTACTTTCAGCACTGATACACCTAACCTGGTAACAAATATTGTTAGAAATAATGGGGTTGCCGGCAACTGGGTGTGGTGGGCTTTTTTGCTGACAGGCATGATGACTGTCTTTTTCTATGCTCGCCTCTGGAGAAGATCCCGGGTGCTAACCGATCTCGAGTTTTATGAACTCCGATATTCTGGCCAACCGGCTTCTTTTGTCCGTGGTTTCCGAGCAATTTATTTAGGATTATTTTTTAATTGCGTTATCATGGCTTCAGTTAACTTGGCCGCGGCTAAAATTGCAAATATCATCCTCGGCTGGCCAATGACCAAGACCCTGATTATTTGCAGCCTGATAAACATAATCTTTGCTGCCACTGCCGGTCTTTGGGGCGTCCTGGTGGTAGACTTGATTCAATTTGGCATTGCTATGACCGGAGCTTTCTCTGCTGCTATTTTTGCCCTTAAGCAACCTGAAATTGGCGGCTTGTCTGGGCTTTTTCACAAACTTGATCCTAAGGTTATTGGCCTTTTACCCGATTTCGGTAACTGGACAATAGCACTTTCTATTTTTATTATTCCCGTCGCCATCCAGTGGTGGTCAGTCTGGTATCCAGGAGCTGAGCCGGGAGGAGGGAGTTATATTGCTCAGCGAATGTTAGCTGCCAAAAGCGAAAAAGACGCCTTAGCCGGGACGTTATTTTTTAATGCCGCTCATTATGCTCTTCGCCCGTGGCCATGGATTCTGGTGGCTCTGTGTTCTTTTATTATTTATCCCAACCTTTCTGACATTCAAAAAGCTTTTCCCAATGCCCAGTCAAGGCTTATTGGTAATGATATGGCTTACCCGGCAATGCTCAGGTTCTTGCCCCATGGTTTCCTTGGGCTAATGGTCGCCGGGCTGTTGGCAGCTTATGTTTCCACTCTGGTGACGCACCTTAACTGGGGAAGCTCTTATCTGGTCCACGATTTTTATCGCCGTTTTATTCGGCCAGGAGCGGAAGAAAAGCATTATGTGGCCGCAGGCCGGATAATGACTGTTACCTTGATGATCCTGGCCAGTCTGCTGACCTTTGTTTTGGAATCAGCCAAGGCCAGCTTTGACCTAATGCTATCCATAGGCGCTGGAACCGGTCTAATTTACCTTCTGCGCTGGTTCTGGTGGAGGATAAATGCCTGGACAGAAATTGCTGCTATGGCCAGTTCCTTCAGCGTGGCTGTTTATTTCTTTATTCGGGGCAAAACCGGTCATCCGGTTCCTCAGCATCTCTCCCTTATCACTACAATTGCCTTTACCACCATAGTCTGGCTTATAGTTACTTACCTGACGAAACCAGTAGACAGGGAAAAGCTTATATCTTTCTATCGGCTGGTCAGGCCGGCTGGACCCGGCTGGAAGAAAATACGTAAAGAAGCCGGCCTCGGACCTTCTCCTGACAGCCTCACCCAGTCATTGGCTGGCTGGCTGGTCGGATGTCTTTTTGTTTACTCAGCTCTTTTCGGCTCCGGGGCTTATATTTATGGAAGAATTTCCTTGGGGATTTTCTGGAGTGTACTTTTTGTTCTGAGCACTTTTGCTCTTATTAAAATTATGTCGAGATTATGGTCAGGAGCCAAAGCTCAGGAGCAATCTAAACCGGGGTCTGAAACTTTAATAACCTAAATTATCTTAAACTTATCATCGGGAGAAAAATCAGAGAACTCCTGAATCTGGAGGAAAGGAAAATGTATTCCTTAGGAATCGATTCTGGAACTCAGGGAACGAAGGCCTTAATTATTGAAATGGACTCTGGACAGGTTATCGGCCGGGGCTACGAACATCACCAGATGGTTGCTGGCCTTAAGCCTGGCGAATCAGAGCAGTCCCCTGAAACCTGGATTAAAGCCATGGAAGTGGCTATAACCAAGGCTTTAAACTCAGCTAAAATAAAGCCGTCGGAAATAGTTTGCTTAGGAGTATCTGGCCAGCAGCATGGATTTGTTCCCCTAAATAAAAATTTTTGTCCAATTAGGCCGGCCAAACTCTGGAATGACACCTCGACGGTCGAGGAAACAGAAGAAATCATTAACGCTCTGGGCGGGAAAAAATCTTTTATTGAAAAATTAGGAATTAGCCTGGCGGTGGGTTACACCGCTTCTAAAATTCTCTGGCTGAAGAAGCATGAGCTTAGGAACTACGAAAAACTAAAATTGATTTTGTTGCCTCATAATTATCTTAATCTTTACCTGACCGGACAGCCTCAGATGGAATATGGGGATGCCTCTGGAACTGGTTTGATGGACATCAGAACAAGAAACTGGCAGGAAGATGTTTTAAAAGCCATTGATCCAACCCTGAAGGAAAAGCTACCACCGCTATCCCACCCTCAGGAAGCCGTCGGCTATGTCAAAAAAGAAATAGCTGAAAAATTCGGTTTTAAAAAGGTTCTGGTTTCTTCTGGTGGCGGAGATAATATGATGGCGGCCATCGGTACTGGAAATGTCTCTGAAGGGCGCTGTACCCTAAGCCTGGGAACTTCGGGAACAATATTTTCCTACTCCAGCTCCCCAGTGATCGATCCAGAAGGTGAAATTGCCGCTTTCTGTGACAGCACCGGAGGCTGGCTTCCTCTTCTTTGCACGATGAATGTTACCAATACTACTGAGCTATTTAAAGGACTTTTTGACCTGGATAACGAAGACTTGGAAAATTTAATCAAAGCCAGCCAGCCAGGGGCAGATGGTCTAATTTTTTTGCCTTTCATAGATGGGGAAAGAGTTCCTGTTCTGCCCCAGGCCTCGGCTGTATTTTTTGGTCTCAATCGCCATAACTTTAATCAATCTAATATCGCCAGAGCTATAATCGAAGGAACTATTCTCAATCTTAATTATGGCTTTTCCCGGATGAAATCACTTGGACTGAAGCCAAAAGAAATTCGAGCCACCGGCTGCAGGTAGTGGCCAATATTTTCCAGTTACCAGTAGTAACCCTGGAAGAGCCCGAATCGGCTGCTTATGGGGCCGCTCTCCAAGCCATCTGGACCTACAAGAAAGAAAAGGGAGAAAATATCAGCTGGAATGACCTGGTAAATAAATTAATAAGGAAAAGCCCGATGGCTGCTTTTCCGGACCCGAACCTGGCCAATTTTTATCGAGAGCTTCAAAATCAGTTCGATTCCCTGTGGCGAAGGCTTTCTTTGGAATTTCCCAAACACCGACAATTCATTGATTCTCACTTTTTCAAAGTAACGTCTGAATAAGAAAGAGAATTTTAATCCGGATGTTGCCTGGCTATTTTTATAAATTAGTTCTAACGGTAATTAATTTGCCCCAGATAAAACTCAAAAATTATTTTTCGCAAAATCTTTTAATTCCCGGAGAAAATTAGCCTCTGTCCTGGAGCAAAAGATAAAAGAAAGTTTTTGGCTTTTTTCAGTCGGAAAAGATCACTTAATGCTTATGTAAATCCTTGTGCATGATTCTTCTGGTTTCATGCAGGCGGTCATCAGCTGGCAAATCAGCTAATCTCTTGTTCATAAATTCATCATTTTCTTCTTCCAGCATCTTAATAATGTAATCAATAACACTGGGAGGAAAAACTCCATCGCGCTCATACAACTCTCTTTTTTCCTTAAGAATCCTGGCCGATTCAACACAGCTTCCAGGAAGGCTGGGCAAAGAATCCAACAAAGCTTTATCCTTAAAAATGTTTCCTTTAACATAAAGCCTCTGAGCCAGTTCTAAAGGCTGTCCGCCCTGAAAAATCGATAAATCCTCCCTAAAAGCCCAATCGGCTGCCATAGTAATTCCAGCCAGAAGCAAATGAACCAGGGCGCTTCCATCAGGAGAGCGCAGCTCTACTGTCTGTCTGCCCTCGTGGATGATTAATTCTTCTTCGCCTGGATTAACTGCTCTGGCGAGATTCTGCAGTTTATTCCAGCCAAGAGGAACTCTAATCATGGCACTGCGATTCAAATCGCTCCAGCATATCCGGGTGGGCGCTTCCAGGTTGGGAACCAATCTGAGATAGGCCGAAGAAACCGTATTCCCAAAAGCAGTTAGAGAATCAGCATATTCACACAATCCCCCGATAAGTCTCAAAGCTTCCTGGGATAATCTTCCTTCTTGATCCGTCATTATGTTCTGACCATTTTTGGTTAACTCCAGGTGGATATGAAAACCATTGCCGGCTACTCCCTCTTCGATCTTGGGAGTAAAAGTAGCCACGATTCCATACTTATAGGCTACATTACGGATCAACCATCGGGCTAATACCAGGTCGTCAGCCATTTCCTCTACTGGACGTGGCAGAAATTCTATTTCCAGCTGCTCGGCCGTTCGGCCACTTATTTCCTCTAAATCGCTATGCACATTTTCCACATAGCCGGCCTCAGCATGAGCATACTTAACCGCGCCCGTAATCTGGGTAATATAGCGGACCATTTCATCCAGCACCTGGCCGCTTTTAAGGAAAGGAGAGGAAGAATGGTACCCAAGCCGCCGGGAAACTTGATAAATTCTCTGACTGTTTTCACTTAACAGAAAAAATTCCAACTCTCCCAGGGCTCTTAACTCCAAGCCAGAATTTTTCTTAAACGACTGATGAGCTTTAGCTAAAATATTGTCCAGAGCAAATGGAACTGGCTGCCCATCTTTATCGAGATAGCGACAGATAAAATCCAGGCTCCGGTCATCAAAAGGGTTAAAAAAAGCTGTCCGATAGACAGGAACCACATAAAGGTCGGATAACCCCATGTCTACGAGTCCTTTATATAACGAGGAACCATCGGCTCTTTCCCCTTCGGCTAAAACTATTTCTGCCTGATGGGGATTGGCTACAGGAATCTTGAGCTCTTTTAATTTCCCATCAAGAGCCACATAGTGAAAGGTAATCTTTTCTAACTGTTTTTCTTCTATTATTTTAAGAAAGTCTTTTCTTTTAAAATCCTGTGGTTCTTTATTGAGGATTACCGCCAGTGGATTGCTCAACCTGAAAATCATCTTGTCGGCCATGGGTAAAAGCCTCCCTCTCTAAAAAATTAAAAAGAGTTGATATTTTATTGAAAATTAACCTGATTTGACAAGCAGAAATCAGCCATTTTATATTTGCTCTAATTTCCTAATCAGTACAAAAGATAATTTTTCCTGAGTTTTCCGAATTCTTCCAGCCCATTTTCCAGACCTTTAACTATTTCCGTTGGTGAATTTCCATTCTGAAGGGCCTCCCTTATTTTCGGTCCACCCATAATTTTATCAAAATAATCAGAATAAAATTTGAATTGATTTGGATAGCCTTCCATAATTGTTTTTATTATCCAGAGAGTAGTTAAGAAAGGTCGGAAAATTTGCCGATCAATGACTTGAAGCTGACAGCCACCGCACAGTTGGTTCTGGTACTTGGAAAAACTGGGAGTAAACCAGGCTTCGCGGAAAATCACTCCCGGCAATTTTAACTGGTTGAGTTTTTTCGCCAGTTCATAGCCATCAATCCAGGGAGCTCCAAAGAGCTCAAACGGGCGG
>PNJE01000070.1 GCA_002877915.1 Candidatus Aminicenantota bacterium | reverse complement strand
GTTTTTAATAAACATTCAGAGGAGGCTATGGCTCAAAAGATGGTTGATTTTTATGAGTTCTTAGCCTTACAGAAAGGAGTTAAGCTTGCCCGGGAAGGTCATTATACGTAAGTTATTAAAAAAAGCCGAGCTGGAAAAACTGATTGAGATCCAACGGGTGGTCTGGAAACATCCAGACTTGGATCTCACGCCTGTCCATCAATTTTCCATTTCTAATTTTATGGGCGGACTGGTGCTGGGAGCGCTGGTCGATGGAGAGGTAGCTGGATTTGTCTATTCATTTCCGGCTATATTTCAGGGAAAGTTCTGTCATCATTCGCATTTGCTGGCTGTCTTGCCCCAATACCAGGGATATGGGTTAGGGAAAAAGCTAAAGTGGGCGCAGAGGCGGGAGGTCTTAAAGCTGGGGCTGGATCTGATTACCTGGACCTATGATCCTCTTCAAACGAGAAATGCCAACCTAAATTTCCATACCCTGGGAGTTATCAGCCGGACTTATCTTCCCGATTTTTATGGTGAGACTCCGGCCCTGAAGTTGGGCCCTGGTATTCCTACCGACCGGCTGCTGGTCGAATGGCCGATAAAATCGGAACGAGTGGAAAAGAAAACCAGAGGAGAAAAAGAGGAGTTTTTTAACCTTGATTCCTGGCCCCGGGCGTTAGAAGGCTCGACCGCTCCCGATGGAAGTTACCGCCCTGGGAAGCCTCGGCTCAAGATAAAAGAACCAATTTTCCTGGCTGAAACTGCCCGGGATGTCCGGGCTCTTCAGGCGACGCCTGAGATAATCGCTGCTTGGCAATCGGCTCTGCGACAGGTTTTTACTCATTATTTCCGCCAAGGCTATGCCATAGTGGATTTTATTTTTGGTGAGAAATGCTATTATGTTTTAAAAAAAATCCCAACTTCCAATCATCTTTTATAATTAAGACAGGTGTTAAATGGCTATTGAACGAATCGAAATGAATTTCTTAAGGCTTCCTTATGTTCATTTTTTTGAAACCAGCTTTGGCCGGTCTTATGACCGCACCTTTATTATCATCCGGGTCTATGAGGATGGAGTGATTGGGTACGGCGAATGTGTCGCTGAAGAGAAGCCTCTTTACAGTGGCGAAACCACCGAAACAGCCTGGCACATTCTTAAAGATTTCCTGATTCCGCTGATCTTTAGTCGAGAAATAGTGGAGCCAGAAGATTATTATGAGGCGGCCAAAGTTTTCCGGGGCAATCCAATGGCTAAGGCTGGGCTCGAGCTGGCCCTCTGGGACCTGAAAGCCAAAAAACAGGGCCTGCCTTTATCTAAACTGTGGGGCGGAGTTAAAGAAGAAATTCCTGCCGGCGTCAGCGTGGGCATAGAAGATTCGATACCGGAACTTCTTGCCAGAATAGAAGATTATCGAAGCCAGGGCTATGAACGTATCAAGATTAAAATAAAGCCAGGCTGGGATGTGGAAGTTTGTCAGGCCATCAGAGAAAAATATCCTCAACTGCCTCTTCAGGCGGATGCTAATGGAGCTTATTCTATAGACCAGGCTGAGCACTTGCGGAAGCTGGACGTTTTTAATCTGCTGATGGTGGAGCAGCCTTTCCCGCCTTATGATCTCTGGGATCATAGTAAGTTGCAGCGAAAAATGACCACACCCCTTTGCCTTGATGAGAGCATAATCTCTTTTGATTCGGCCCGGGCAGCCTTAGAAATGGGAAGCTGCCGGATCATAAACATTAAGGTCGGACGGGTTGGCGGAATTGTCGAAGCCAAGAAAATTCACGACTACTGTCAGCGTTATGGAGTGGGAGTGTGGTGCGGGGGGATGCTGGAAAGTGGCCTCGGGCGGGCCGCTAACCTGCATATCGCCAGTTTGCCGAATTTTAAATATCCAAATGACCTTTCGGCCAGTGCCCGCTATTACCAGGAGGACTTGATTGACCCCGCGATAACTCTCAGCCGCCCTGGTTATATTCGATTGCCGGAAGGCCCGGGTATAGGTGTAAATCCAGTTGAAGAGAGAATAGAAAAAGCTACCCTCAAAAAGGAAGTTTTCAAACCTTGAGCTAATGCCCAGGAATTTTCCAGCTGATACGAATTATCCCCCGGGAAAAAGAACCACCGGGAGATAACGGCTCAGGTAATTTAGAAAAAGAAAATTAGTAAGTGTGAGGCAAAGAGATTTAAAGATGATGGCTGAAGAAAGGAAATAAGATGGTAGAAAAAAGAAAAAAGTTATATCCGAAATCAAAAGTTGAGCTTTCCTCTGTTATTGCCAGGCATTATGATCGCCTGCTGGATCTGGGTTCTTTAGGCTTATATGGCGGCTTTCTGAAAAGAGCGATAAAGGATATAGGCCTTAAACCTACTGATCATATTCTCGATCTCGGCTGTGGAACCGGTCGAAATGCGGCTTTAATGATGAAATACTTAGGGCCGTCGGGGAAAATCGTCGGCCTCGATTTACTTCCTGAGATGAAAGAGCAGTTTGAAAAAAAATTTGAAAAAGAACCGAGAGCCATTTTCCGCCACCAGCGAATTGATGTTCCCTTTGACCTGGGCGAGAAGTATGATTTGGCCTTTATGAGTTTTGTTCTCCATGGTTTTCCACAGGAAGTAAGGATGGTGATCCTAAATAATATTAAGCGGCATCTAAAACCGGGCGGACAGCTGGTCATCCTTGACTATGCCGAATTTGACCTGGATAAGAAGCCGTTGCTGTTTCGGCTGATATTTAAAAAGTTTGAATGTTCTTACGCCCTCGAATTTATCATCCTCAATTGGAAAAAAGTTTTGGCCGAGCAGGGCTTCAGATTTATTTCGGAAAAGTTCTATGCCCGGAACTATGTGCGCCTGCTGAAAGTTCAGACTCAGGATTTTCCACTTGAAAATCCTTAAATTTGCCAGGAAAAAAGCAAGCTCGGAAGCCAATTTATAGCCTTATTATTCATTGGTTAAGGAAGTAAAGATTGAAGTTAAAGAAAACTGGGCGAATCAGAAAAAATTAAGAAAAAGATTGAATGAGTTAGAGTTTTGTATAATAGATATTCATTCAACCAGACGGAAATCAAAGAAAAAATTAGGAGTGAACTATGAAAAATCTGGTAATTCTCGGGGCCGGAACCGGCGGAACTATTATGGCCAACAAGCTGGTCGGTCCACTCCGAAGCCGGGGCTGGAAGATTACGGTCATAGATAAGGACGATAATCATTATTACCAGCCTGGTTTCCTTTTGGTGCCTTTTGGTCTTTATCACCCGGAAGATCTCGTTCGCCGGCGTTCTCATCTCCTTCCCCGCGGGGTTGAATTTTTAACCGCGGAAGTGGAGGAAATAAAGTCACAATCTAAGTCAGTAAAGTTAGCTGACGGCCGAGAAATAAAATACGACTTGCTGCTGATTGCCACCGGAGCGCAGCTCTGTCCGGAAGAAACTCCCGGGCTCCTGGATGGCTGGCGGAAGAACATTTTTGATTATTACTCGATAGAAGGAGCCACGGCTCTGGCTGAGAAATTGAATGAATTTAAAGAAGGGACGCTGGTTGTTCATATCAATGAAATGCCGATTAAATGTAATGTTTCGCCGCTGGAGTTTGCCTTCCTGGCAGATTGGTTTTTTCATAAGAAGGGAGTGCGCGAGAATATAAAAATTGTTTACGTTACCCCCATCTCCGGAGCTTTTACCAGGCCGGTGGCTACGCGCTATCTGGGAGATCTTCAGGCTGAGAAAAAAATTGAAGTGGAAAGCTTTTTTATGACCGAGAAAGTTGACCCAGTCAACGGCCAGATTATTTGCTATGATGGCCGTAAGGTTTCTTTCGATTTGCTGGTTACAATTCCCACCAACTTTGGCTCCGAAGTTATCAAGCGCTCTGGGCTCGGTGATGAAATGAATTTCGTTCCAGTGGATAAATCTGGCTTTCGCTCGGAAAAATATGCAGATATATTCGTGCTGGGCGATGCAGCTGGAAACGATTGGACTAAGGCCGGGGCGGTGGTACATTTTGCTTCTGAAATTCTGGACAAAATAATCTTGGCGGAAATAGATGGGCGGAAAGCCAAAGTCGAGTTTGATGGTCATGCCAACTGTTTCATCGAAACCGGGTTCGGGAAGGCGGTGGTCATAGACTACAACCACGAAATTGAACCGCTTCCAGGCAAATATCCCCTGCCGCTCATCGGGCCGATGTCCCTACTTGAGGAAACGCGCCTGAATCATTGGGCGAAGTTAGCTTTTGAATGGGTTTACTGGCACTGGCTGCTTAAAGGTCGATCCGTGCCTTTCGTGCCAGCCCTGATGTCTATGCGCGGCAAAAAGGACGTCCGGTTTGGCAAGAGCTCTTGAGGCCGCGGCCGTTTTTCGTCCGGCAGTTTTTGACCCCGCTTCGAGGCACTTCCCGGGATAATCAATGATGATTAAACGTTCATTTTTTGCGCTCAAACTCAGAATCTCAGGGATAGCAGATAAAATTCCCTGGGGGCAGGTTTCCTAAGCTCGAATGATTATTATTCGACGCCATTATTCAATGCCGGTCAATCGGGTTGAAGCTTGTAGTTTTTCCTGACGTAGATAAAACCTATGACGATAATAAGTGCCAGGATGGAGAAGATCATCAGGTCGCCCAGAGAGAAAGTAGGGTCGTGCTTAGCCAGCATCATCCAGCCCATGGCGTTAACGGCCAGAATCTGGGCAGAACAAGCAGGTTAACCAGGTCCTGGCCGACGAGCTGGTTGTTTATGACTTCAGCCGTCTTGTATTTGATGGCGCCTTTAACCAGTGGTCCCATTATTGCCAGGTAAACAAGGATGATGCCCGAGATGACAGAAATTAGTCCGATAAAGGCTCTCTCAAAATTGCTGCCAAATGAATAATATGAATAATCATTCATATATTTCTCCTTAGAATTTGTAGATTTTCCCGCGCAGAATGACCTCCTCCGGCTGGCCCAGGTTATCAAAAGATTGGAGCGGGTCGGTTTTCAGGATCTGAAGGTCAGCCGCTTTACCGGCTTCGACTGTCCCCAGTTCGTCTTCCAGGCCCAGGATGCGGGCTCCATTTCTCGTGGCGCAGACGATGACT
>PNJE01000027.1 GCA_002877915.1 Candidatus Aminicenantota bacterium | reverse complement strand
CCGCCAGCCAGCCAGGAATATTCAACTTCAGCAAAAAGACCTGACAGTTACTTTTGCTGAGGGCGAAATTTTTTTCAATAATTTGCCTGATGTGGACACGGCCATGATTATCATTGGTCGGGGCAAGCTTTATTTCCAGCCCTCAGATGAAATAGAAGTAAATCAATTGCGACGGATTTATCATAAGCCTTTTTTTGAAGACGATTTAGAAAGTATCTATGTTCAGGGCAGTCCAACCTTTTTTAAAAGCAATCTGACTTATCAACCGATAGAAAAGTGGAGCCAGGCTCAACCGGAAGAAATAATTAATCATCTGGTTTATTCTATTTTTAATCGCAATTACCCTCGCTCTTTTACTGTAGAAAATTCTCTAACTGGGGAATATCTGACTTTTCTTCCTCAATCGGGAGAAAC
The DNA here is from genome assembly GCA_002877915.1 of Candidatus Aminicenantota bacterium. GTDB lineage: Bacteria > Acidobacteriota > Aminicenantia > Aminicenantales > Saccharicenantaceae > Saccharicenans. Next base: position 27,272 of record PNJE01000027.1, on the reverse strand, counting down.
AGTCATCGAAATGAAAACCGTCCATAGGGGCGAATTTACCTATGTTTATTCGCCATTTGCAGAAGAAGAGATATCATTTTTTGATCGGACCAGGAACAAGTTAATTAACAGTTATTCTCCATCTGAAGGAGAGCCTGGCCAAAAAAGAATGTTTATTAGTTTTGGAGAGAGATTTGAAATAAAAAATTATAACCTTGAGGTAAGCTATAAACCGGAAAATAATTGGCTGGCGGCCAACGTCTGTATTGAACTAATTTCCCGGATTGATAATCTGGATAGCCTCCAGCTTCGTTTTAATCCAGCTCTTCGCATTCTAAAAATCCAGGATGAACAGGGGCGGCAGCTTTATTATACCCAGGATCAATGGCGAAGGCTCCTGTATGTTTATTTAGCTGAAAAGATGAATCGCGATCAAATTTTTCGGCTTCAGGTTTATTACCGGGGCAAAATTACTCCTCCGCCGCCTGTTTCTGATTCTTGTCTTCAACGGATGATCCCGGATACGCGGGTGACCATAGGGATTAGCAGGGAGACGTATCTTTTCACTCAGTCAGCTGATTGGTATCCGGCTCCAGGGCGCGAAAAATATTTCACCTTTAAAATGAAAATAGTCGTTCCGGATTCTTATTATTGCCTGGCCAGCGGTCAGCTGCTGGAAAAATACACCGTTGATGAAGCCCAGGCCCCGAGCGAGCTGGAAAATTCAGGCAATCAGGTCTTCATTTATGCCAGTCAAATTCCGGTTAAGTATATTAGCTTTTTTATCGGGCATATTAAGCCCGTAAGAAAAATCCAAGATGGAATATACTTAGAACATCTGGTGGGCGATGACTGGGTTCAGGTAGAAAAGGGCTTACTGCCAGAAGCTGAAGAAATTCTCCAGATGTATCAAAAGAATTTTGGCTCTTACCCCTATAAAAATCTGGCTATTGTGCAGAGATACTGGAATACAGCTGGAGGCCATTCAATGCCTGGCTTTATAGTTTTGAATGAATTTCCTTTAGCTCGGGAGCCCGGGGTGATTTTGGCCAACCCTAATAGCCCAGTAGACCTTTCTTATTGGGGTGAATATTATTTAGCTCATGAGCTGGCCCACCAGTGGTGGGGGCACGGAGTTACCTGGACTTCTTACCGAGACAACTGGTTGAGCGAGGGGCTGGCTCAATTTTCAGCGGTTCTCTATCTGCAAAGGAAATATGGCCAGAACGAGCTGGAAGGCGTTTTTAAAAAAATGTCTGGCTGGGTTAGAAAAAAATCAGCTTGGGGGCCGATTATACTCGGCGTCCGCCTTAGCCACCTTGATTTCGAAGCCTACCAGGCGATAGTTTACAATAAGGCTGCTCTGGCCTTGTTTATGCTCAGGGATATCGTAGGAGAAAGGGAATTTTTCCAGGGACTCCAACAATTTTATCAGGAACATTTATTTGGGGCAGTTAGAACTTCCGATTTTCGAAGGGCGATGGAAAAGGTTTCCGGTCAGGACCTGAGGAAATTTTTTCAGGACTGGTTTTATTCCGAAGATCTTCCCCAGGTGAAAATAGAAAAGAAAATAATTCAAAATAAGGGGAAAACACTCATTAAGCTGACTTTCAAACAAGTAAAAAGGACAATGCTTTTTCCTCTGGAAATAGTAACAGAAAGTGATCGGGGCAAAATAAGGCACTTAGTGATCGTGGGAAAAAAGGAACAAACCCTGGAGTTAGAACTCGACGGCCACCTGAAAAAGATGAGAATCAATCCCGGAAATAAAGTTCCTGGAAAGTTTTATTGAAGCCTATCCAGGCAAATTAAGCCGATTAATTAGACTCCCCGGGTGTCAATCTTCAACCTTTTGAGCATTTCGTTTAAGGTGGTGGGCTTTAAGCCAAGCATCTGAGCAGCTTGTTTTTGGATGCCGCCGGCCTTTTTTAGGGCACTGATAATTAATTTTTTCTGGAATTCCGCCGTTTTTTCTTTCAGGTTGAAGTTAAGATCGTTGAGTTCTTCATATAAGAATTTTTTATTATCCAGCAAAAATGGGGGAAGTAATTCTTTGGTGATAATTTTTGACTTGCTCAGGACGACAGCTCTTTCCAGAACATTTTCCAGCTCCCGGACATTTCCAGGCCAGCTATAATCCATGAAAATTTCCATAACCTCCTCGCTGACTCCTTCGACTTCTTTGTTATTTTCCTGGTTGTAAAGCTGAATGAAATGTTTGACCAGAAGAGGAATATCTTCTTTTCTGGCTCTAAGGGGCGGCAGTTCGATTTTTATAACATTTAGCCGATAGAATAGGTCTTTGCGGAAAGCTTTTTGCTGGATAAGTTCCTCCAGCTCAGTATTGGTGGCGGCAATTATTCGCACATCGACCTTGATGGTTTTCGTACCGCCCAGGCGCATAAATTCTTTATCTTGCATCACCCGCAAGAGTTTGACTTGGGTTTCCAGGCTGATGGAAGAAATTTCATCAAAAAAGATGGTGCCCCGGTTGGCAGCTTCGAATAATCCTTTTTTATCAGCCACTGCCCCGGTGAAGGCTCCCTTAACATGTCCAAAAAGATGGCTTTCGAGAAGGTCGGGTGGGAGTGAGCCACTATTGACCACAACAAAGGGATAACTGGCTCGATCGGACTTAAGATGGATAGCCCTGGCTACCAGCTCTTTCCCGGTTCCGCTTTCACCCTGAATTAAAATTGTCGAACGAGTGGGAGCGGCTGCCTTAATCAATTCAAAAATGCTGAGCATCGGCTGGCTTTTACCAATGATATTCGTAAAGCTATATTTTTTCTTGAGTTCGCCCCGGAGGCGGATATTTTCTTCTTTTAACTGGCGATGTTCCAGAGCTCTGGAGATGGTTAAGAGCAATTCTTCGTTCTTGAAGGGCTTCTGGATGTAATCAAATGCTCCCATTTTCATCGCCGTCAAGGCCGACTCTACGGAAGCGTAGGCGGTAATTATGATTACAGGCACTTCCGGGTCCATTCTTTTTATCTGTTTCAGGACTTCCAGGCCATCCAGCCCAGGCATCAGCAGGTCAAGCAGAATCAAATCATATCTTTGGCCCTGAAACTTAGAAAGAGCTTCTTCCCCGGAGGCCGAAATTTCTACCTGATAACCTTCAGAAGATAGCAATTGGCCCAGTACATCATGGATTACTGGCTCGTCGTCAATTAAGTGAATTAAAAAATTATTATTCATGAGCTTTTCCTCGGATTTAAGATTTTTGCTAAGTTTTTCTCAGCCAGATTAACGGGCAAAATAATAGTAAAAGTAGTTCCCTGGCCGACGGCACTATCAACCAATATTTGTCCCTCGTGCTCTTTAATAATGGCATAGCTGATCGAAAGCCCCAAACCAGTTCCTTTTCCCATCCCTTTAGTGGTGAAAAATGGGTCAAAAATTCTGGGCAAATGTTCAGGTTTGATGCCGGTTCCAGTATCAGAAATCCTAATCAGGGCGGTTTCTTCTTTCTGCAAAATTTCGATGGTCATTGTTCCGCCCCCGGGCATGGCATCCAGGGCGTTGAGAATAATATTGATAAACACCTGCTGCAATCTTTCTTTTTGGCCGTAGATCACCACTGGATTCAATTCCAGCTGCAGACGAATGTTCAGGCTTTTCAACCGGTAGTCGATCAGGGAAATAATTTCCTCCATGGTTTCCTTTAGGTTAACTCGATGAAATGATTCATCGGCTGGATTGCGGGCAAAATTCAGGAGGTTCTTAATTATTTTATTGACTCTTTCAGTTTGGGCTTCAATTTTCTGAAGAATCTGTAAATAGGCAGTCTCAGCCAATTTTTTCTGAAGCATCTGAACATAACTGGAAATTCCAGTAAGCGGAGTATTGATTTCGTGGGCCACCCCGGCTGATAGCAGCCCGATAGAAGCCAGCTTTTCTGAAGTCAGAAGCTGCTGCTGCATCCGAATTTTTTCGGTGATGTCTTCGAAAACAATTATTGTCCCATAAGCCTGTAGCTGGTTATCAAGGAGGGGAGTCCTGGCTACATCAAAGATTTTTTTCCCACCTGTTCTGGTGTTCAGGCTGACCTCACTTAAAAGCTGGTATTCAGGCTGACTTTCAGGGGAGAAAATGACCTTGAAGTTTTCTTCACCTATGACCTCAGAAAATTTCTGTCCCAGAGCCTGCTCTCGCTTGACTCCAAATTGAGATTCCAGAACGCGATTCCAGCCGATAATTTTTTCGTTTTCGTCCACTACCGCTACCCCGACGGTCAAACTTTCAATGATGTTATCGCTGTAATCTTTGAGACGCTGAAGCTCTTGCGAACGGGCTATTTCCTGATTGTAGAGATAAGCATTTTCCAGGGCTAAGGCCACTGCTGGGGAAATAGTCCGGAGAAGCTCACGGTCCTCTCCAGAGAGATAGGAGCCATCAAGTTTGTTTCCCATTGCCAGAAAGCCCATGATTTTATTTTCTAAGCGGAGCGGAAGAAAATTATTTAATCCTTTTTCCAGCAACGGGAGGAAGAATTTATTATCTGAGGGTCCTTCCTCGCTTTTAAAATAAGACAGGAAGTCGGCTTTAGATAGCTCATCGCCCTCGGCTTGACTAAGGGTTATCTCGGAAATATATATCTCCGGCTCGCCGAGCGATTTGAGGAGATAGAATCTGTTATCTTCGCCATTCTGAGTAAGGTAAAGAGCGATATTTTTCAGAGAGAGAGCCCGGGCTATGGTCTCAACCAGATACTGGCTCAATTGGGCCAGATTGCGCTGGCGATTGAGCTCATTAGAAATCATTAACAAGGTTCGGCGGTATTCATAGCTTTTCTTATAAATTACCCGATCTACCAGAGTTTGAACCAGCTCAGAAAGTGGAGTGAAGAGAGTAGCCCCCAGGATGATGGCCAGAAATCCAAGCAGGATGGCATTTAATCGATTCTCAGAAAAAATTTTGGTCTGCGAGCTAACCAGGAAATAAACCAGGGCGATTATAGCAAAAGAAATTATCAGGGTAGTGCCCTTTTTTACCAAGACCTCAAAATCCATCAGTCGGTAGCGGGAAATGGCATAAGCCAAGGCTAAAGGAATTAGGGCCTGGAGGAGGACACTAATCTGACCGAAGGAAGATGGCAATTGATCCCGGAGGTAAGGGATTACATAAAAAAAGGAAAACGGCAGGATTCCTAACCCTAAGCCTCCAGCAATCAATTTCAGCTGATTCTTGATGAAGATATTCTTAGTAAAAACCGCATCGTAAACAATAAAAAAGAAGGTAAAAAGGGCAAATAAGGCAAAATGGGATAGTTCCAGCTTTTCCAGGATTCCCTGAGCTGCTAAAAATTGAGCGTCAGTTAATCTTGGTTCGTAGAATGTCGTCAGGAAAAGATTGGAAATTAAAATCAAAGCAGCCGGTAAGTAAAGGAGAATTAAAATTTTTGGATGGCTGATGATTTTTTTCTTTTGGGGAAAAATGAAGAAGAAATTTAGAAGAAGTGGAGGAAAGACTAAGATAGCAATTTTGTCCAGCCAGAAGAAAATTCCATCGAGAAAATCACCTTGCCCGGTTGGCGAAAAAACATAAAGAGAATAAAGAGAAAGAGAAGCCAGGTAAAAAAAGGCGTAAGCCCCAGAAAAGTATTTTCGAGAATTAAAGTAGACAATCAGGCTGATGGCCAAGGTGGTTAGCCCGAGGAGCATCAGGTAAATATAAGTGGAGCTGACCCCTTTCTTGCTGAGGTAAAATGAAGGAGTGAGGACGGTTCCTTCTCGCCCGATCTGATATAAAGCTTTTTGTTCTAACCGATCTATCAGCCAGAGCATTTTAGAATATTCGATTTTGTTTTTTATTGGTGTATTGTTGATTGAAAATAAAATGTCTCCAGGCTTAATCCCGGAGAGGTAGGCCGGGCTATTTTCATCAACCTTGAGGGCAATTAAGCCGGCAGGACTATTTTTCCAAGTGACTCCGTCAGATGGTTCTTTCCAGGAAAGCTTCCGAGAGATATTAATAAAGCCCAGAATGGTAAGAGCAACTACCGCGATAAGCACCAGATAAAAGCCAAGCCGTTTGGTCATTTTTATTTATTTATCGCCCTAAATTAACCTTAAATATACTGAAAATATACTAAAAATATAATAAAAAATCCAAATTTTTGAATCATCTATTCAAAAAAAATTAGTTAAGAATATGGCGAAGCCCAGCCCGAATAGCCCATTTAGTTTTTGATTGTTTAAGCATTTCTCGGGCCTGCTGGTCTTCTTTTAGGCCGAGTGGGCTGGTATTCCGGGATAAAAAAGTGCTCATGTAATCGAGCTTTGGCTTTTGAATTTCTGGCGGCGGAGCCTGGTCAGGAGGGGTCTGGATGGATTTCTCCTCAGAGGGCCTTTTTTCCTGGTTAGAACCCGAGGAAGAAGACGGAGTCAGGAAAAGCATAAGGGCAAAAACAGCCAATATAAAGGCAGCCGCCGGCCAAGATTTTTTTCTCATAACATTAATTTAATAAGCTTAAATTGCTGGCCTGTCAACTTATTTATTCCAATTTTGGCTACCGTTAATTCGCCTCTATGTCCACTTTCTTCGGAGTTCACTTCTAAACTTTATAAAGTAAACTTTCTACCTTTTGCCAATATTCCTTTTTCTTTAGGCCAATCTGTTTTGCCTGAGTAATTCTAATTTTAAATAGCATGGGAAGGTCAGAGGCGATTTTCTGGCTATTTTAATCAGCTGGAGAAAATATTTTGATTTATTCAGGCGCGGACTAAATCTTATTGGTTAACTTATGTTATTTCTAATATTTCTGAGATTAAAGACTTATAACCATCTTCGCCGACTAAAAATAGGAAGGTTTGACCAAGTTGGCCAGATTGACTTATTTTTGAAGCTAACTTAAGATTAATAAAGAAAGCAAAGGTAGAAAGATTAAATGCCGGCTTATCAATGTCGTTTAGTGACGGCCGAAGGGAAAATTATAAAAGATACCATCCAGGCTCCCTCGATTGAAGAATGCCGCCGTAGCCTGGAGGCCACCGGCTGCTATGTCCTGTCTATCAGAAAAGAATTAAAATTCTCGTCCTTTCGTCCTTTCGGGCATAGAATTAAAGTACCCGAATTTATTCTTTTTAACCAGGAATTGGTTGCTCTGCTTAAAGCTGGCTATCCTGTGCTCAAAAGCCTGGAGCTGGTGGAAAGAAGAATTGAAAACCCGCTGCTAAAAGATATCGTTAAAAGGGCCGAAGCCGAAGTCAAAGGCGGTAAAACCCTTTCTGAAGCTTTTTCTCCTTTTGAATCGCTTTTCTCTAAGGTATACACCGCTTCTTTGATGGCCGGGGAAAGAAGTGGGAATTTACCTGGCTCGATTGGTCGCTATATCCAGTATGCCAAGGTAATCAGCCAAACCCGGTTGAGAGTTCGTTCTGCCCTTCTTTACCCAACGCTATTAATAATATTTTCTGTCATCCTTATAAGTATATTGGTTGGACTGGTTTTACCCCGATTTGCTTCTTTTTATGCCGACTTTGGCGCCCAACTTCCCATCACTACCAGGTGGCTGATGGCGGGAGCTTTATATCTGCGGCAAAACATCTGGTGGTTAATCTTTATTATTCTGGTTATCATTATCGTTCCTTTAAGCCTGAGGAGTAATCGCCGATTCATTATTTTTAAGGACAGACTGAAACTTCGCCTCCCTTTCTCTCGTTATTTAATCCAGGACTCGGCGGTGGCTTTATATAGCCGAACTTTGGGGCTATTGCTGGAAGCCGGTATCACTCTTCTGAATTCAGTCAATGTGGCCGGACTATCAGTACCCAATCGCTATCTTTCTCTCAGGCTTGAGAGCGTAGCTGAAGGGCTAAAAAATGGCGAGAGCCTTTATGATTCGCTACTAAAAACTGGTGCTTTTCCCCAGTTAGCCCTGGACATGATTAGAATTGGCGAAAGTTCAGCTAACCTGCCCGGAATGCTGGCCGAAGTGGCTGACTTTTATGATGAAAGATTGCGTGATAGAATACAAACGTTGGTTTCTCTGATTGAGCCGGTCATCATTGTTTTTATTGGTTTGGTGGCCGCCGCCATGATTCTATCGATTTATTTGCCGATATTTAATATCATCAGGATTACCCGATGAAAAAGAAGGAGGTTGAATTTGCCCAGAGGCGAGATTAACGGACTTATCCTGGCCGAAGAGCTGGAGGCCCAACGTCTGGCCGATAAATACCATCTTCCTTATATCGACCTCACTAACTTTCCCCTCGACCGGGAGCTGGTGCAATCATATCCAGTTGATTTTCTTTACCGTTATAATTTTGTCCCCCTGGAAGATAATGGCCAGGTGCTGAAAATTGCTATTGCTGACCCTTCTGATCTGGCCGCCATCGACAGCATTGAAACCTTTACCAGCCGTAAGGTGGAAGCCTATGCTGCTTCCAAGAGAGCAGTCCAGGAAGCTCTCCGCCGGAGCGAGACGGCTGCCCAGGTGTTAAAGGAAGCCACCGAAAGTTTTATCCGGCCGGTAGTGGAAAAAGAGACGGGCGAAGAAGAAGAGTCTATCACCGTAGAAAAATTAACTGAGCAGGATGGTTCCATCATTAAGTTAGTTGACACCATAATTTTTACTGCTGTTCAGAAACGAGCCAGCGATATCCATATAGAATCCAAGGATAATTTTGTGCGGATAAAATATCGGATTGACGGAGTTCTGACTGAAGCCATGGAACCGATTGACCGTCAGTTCCAATCTTTGATTATCTCCCGAATTAAAATCATGTCAGATCTCGACATCTCCGAGCGACGGGTCCCCCAGGATGGACGTTTTCGCTTAAAAATAAAAGATAAAACCATTGACTTTCGGGTTTCAATAATGCCCTGCATCTACGGCGAAGATGCCGTTATCCGTATCCTGGATAAAGAAATGATTACTGAAGCTTTTGCCGAACTCAGGCTCGATCTCCTTGGGTTTTCTGATGAAATCCTGCGGAAATTCCGACGTTATATAACTCAGCCCTACGGGATGATTCTGGTGACCGGACCAACCGGCAGCGGGAAGACCACTACCCTTTATGCCGCCCTGACTGAAATAAAATCGCCAGAAGATAAAATCATCACCATTGAAGATCCAGTCGAATATCAGATTGAAGGAATTACTCAGATTCAGGTAAATGAAAAGAAGGGGCTGACTTTTGCCCGCGGCCTGCGGTCGATTCTCCGTCATGATCCGGATAAAATAATGGTGGGCGAAATCCGAGACCCAGAAACCGCTCAGATTGCCATTCAATCGGCTCTCACTGGCCATTTGGTTTTCACTACTGTCCACGCTAACAACGTGTTTGACGTAATTGGCCGTTTCCTCCATATGCAGGTCGACCCTTATAGCTTTATCTCCGCTCTGAACTGCATCCTGGCCCAGAGGCTTGTCCGGGTATTATGCCCTAAATGCAAGGTGCCAGTTAAGTATGATGAGGCCACCCTGGAGCTTTCAGGTATAGATCCAGAGAAATATCGCGACCAGACTTTCTACGAGCCGGGCGGCTGTCCTGAATGTCATCAAACGGGCTATAAAGGTCGGACAGCCATTGCCGAACTTCTCGAGCTTTCTGATACTATCAGAGAAATGATTCTTGCCCGGAAACCTCTATCGGAAGTAAAAAAGAAAGCTCTGGAGGAAGGAATGGTCCCCTTGAGAAAAGCCGGCCTGGAAAAAGTCCTGGCTGGGATTACCAGTCTAAAAGATTTGAACAAAGTGACCTTCGTCGAGTGAAAAGATGAGCCTAATTAACCGCTGGAGAAAGTATTTTTGGGAAGCACCTTGGCCGGCAGTTGTTTTTCAGGTAGCCCCATCTTATCTGGCTGCTCTCAAAATTGGTCGGGAAATTAAATTTTCAGAAGCTGATTATTTAATAGAGAAAATTCCTGCTGGGGTAGTAGAAGCCAATTTAATACAACCCAATATTAAAAAGCCTGAAATTTTAGAAGACTTCATTGATCAAGCGGTGAATAAACTTAAACCTCGGGGCAGTTCGGCCACCATTATTATTCCAGAGATCAGCAGTCGGGTATTCATCTTTTCCCTGGAAAATGCCTTTCTGACGCCCGCTGAATTGACTAAATTCATTGAATGGCGGCTTGATCACCAGCTTTCATCGCCTCTTTCGGCCATTAGATATTCTTTTCAAACTTTTAATTCTGGGCAAGAAAAAAAAGTGCTGGTGGTTTGTTCCGGTCTCGAAGTCATTAATGAGTATGAGGCGATTTTCCAGGAAAAAAAGCTTCGACCAGGGAAAATAACCATACCTTCCCTTTCGCTTTTTAACTTCCTTTCGGAAATAAAGGAAAAAGATTTTCTGCTGGTGGATGCCGATTTTGATTATCTGAGTTTAATTGTTGTTATGGAAGGGACTATTTATCTCTATCGCCAGAAACAGCTCCTGCCACCGGACGAGGATAGGCTGGAAGTAATTTTAAAAGAAATTGAAAATACTCTTTATTTTCTGGAAGATAAAATCAAGAAAAAAATCAGGCTTATCTTTTTGCGCTCGAATATGGAGAAAACCCAGCTGCTTATAAGTCAGCTCAAAATGAAGAAAGAGATCGAGGTTTCGGAAATAGGACCAGACAATCGGGAGATCGGGCCGATGCTCGGGGGATATTAATGTCCAACAGGCACTTAAATAACGGTTGGAACATTATTATCAATTTAGCCAGTCAGCCGCGGAGAAACCTAAAATTATATCGGCTAATGATTTTCGGACTGCTCGGTATTTTTGCGGTCTTAGTTTTCTACCTTGTAATTTTTAATCTCCAAAGCTTTTCTGAATTTAAAAAGGCGGCCCGGAGCAATCATCAACTGGTTCATAAGGTAGCCGAGCTTGGCTCCGAAAATAAAAAATTTAGCCGGGAAGTTCAAAACTTGAGCCAGAAGTTTAAACCGGCGGTTGACGAATTAAACAACCTAATAGCCCAGAAAGCTTTTTCCTGGGTGAAATTTTTTAGTTGTCTGGAGGAAGCCCTACCTTCGGGAAGCTACCTGGTTTCTTTGAATCCTTCTCGTTCCTCTTCCTCTATGGAATTTAGAATTAAGATTGGATTAAATAACCGGGATGACCTTGACCTGTTGCTTAAAAATCTCCAGCAACAAGGCTTCAAGGAAATAAGGGTCTTGAGCGAAACTTTACTGGATAATAAATTTCAGGTGGAAATGGGTTTTAAAGATGCCGAAGCTAAATGAAATTCTAAATCTGAGAGAAAGAAAGATTTTAAACGGGCTCTGCCTGGGGGTACTTTTTGTTCTGGTTGTTCTTATTATTTCTCTTTTTTTCTGGAGCAGTAAACTGTCTGGCGCCCGCCGGGAAGCCGAAAAAGAGAGAGCAGAGTTGGCTAAAATCACCACTCAGGTAGACCAGACGAAACTTGAATTCCTTCGCTGGCAGGCTACAGCTGCGGATGTAGAAAATATGAGAAAAGAGGCTGTTTATTCCGGCGAGCAAAGTCTGGATGCTTTTCGAGATGATCTTAAAAGAATATTTCAGCAGAGCGGTTTGCCTCTCCCCCCAATTAATTATCAGTATGAGGAATCGGGAAATAAAGAATTCCGAAAGCTTTCAGCTTCCTTCAATCTGCGCCTTTCTTATCAGCTTCTGAAGCAATTTTTATATCAGTTGGAATCCTGGCCCAGGCTTTTAGTCCTGGACCAGATTAATTTCCAGAAAATAGATAATCTGTCTGGACTCCTGGAATTAAGGCTAACAGTAGCAGGTTTTTATCATGAAAAAAGTTAATTTCTGGAACTCAGGCTTTAAGCTGGCCGCTATTTTTCTGTTGGGGAATCTTATTTCGGGAGCTGGTTTAATAAACGGTGAGATAAAAAACAGCATTCCAGGTAAAAAAACCTCCGCCGAAGAGCAGCCAGCCAAGCAGCCGCTTGAAGCCACTTCTTTTCTCAGAAAAGAATTATTGCCCAAGTTGGATCCGGCGATGGCCAGAGCCCGTAGAGATTTGTTTAAGCCATCAATGGTTGAGTCAAATGCCTCTTCAATTACCAATCCTTCAATTAAAGAGCAGGCTTCACCGGCTGAGATTTCCCCCGAAGAATCTCAAGATAAATCAATTTTGGAAAGTCTCAACTTAACCTATTTAGGACTGGTTTCCTCCGGGAAGCGGGCGATGGCTTTGGTACTTCTTGATGGACAGGCGGTGACCTTATCAGAAGGGGAAGAGGTTATCCCAGGAATCCGATTGGCCAAAATCACGCCTCAAGAAATTTTATTTAAGGATAATCAGGGAAACTCCAGAAAGGTTTCTATAAAGGAGAGTTTAGATGAAAACTTTGCTGGGAAAATTTAGCTCCGGGAAAATAGGCTGGTTTTTTCTGGCTTTAATCCTTATAAATATTTTGGCCTGCACCACCTTCAGTCCGGCTTACAGATTGGGCAATAAGGAAGAAATTAATAAAAATTATGATGAAGCTATCAAGTATTATGAGCAGGCACTGATAGAAAATCCCAGAGAATCAATCTACCGCCTGGCCCTTTTTCGGGCGAAGGCTTCCGCTGCCTTAGCGTCGGCTGAAAAAGCCCGTAAACTACTCGCCGACGGCAAGAAAGATGAAGCCATCAGCGAATATAAGAAAGCTCTTTTTTATGATCCTAACAATCAACAGATAATCGAGGAATACCGGGTGGTAGCTGGAATAAAACCGGCGGCTGCTGAAAAACCGAAAGAAGTAGTAATTGAAGAACCAGTCAAATTGAAATATCCACCGGAAAAGCTCAAGCTGAAATTTACTGACGCTTCCCTCAGGGCAATTTTCCAGACCCTGGGAAAGTTCTCCGGAGTTAATTTTATCTTTGATGAACAATTCCAAGATTTGCCGGTGACCATTGATCTTAGCGATATGAACCTGGAGCAAGCCTTGAATTCTTTATGCCTATCGGGAAGAGTCTTTTATCGGGTGATAGATGAACACACCGCCATCATTGTTCCTGATAATCCCACCAAGCGCCAACAGTATGAGATCAATGCCATTAAAACTATTTACCTTTCCAACATTAATGCCCAGGATGTTCAGGCCCAGTTAGTTTCCATTCTGCGAACCCAGTACAAGGCGCCGAGTATCATCGTCGATAAAAGCCGAAACTCTTTGACCATAAGGGATAACCCAAAAATAGTGGCCCTGGCTGAAAAACTCCTCCGGGGCTGGGATAAGCCCAGAGGTGAAGTGGTAATTGACCTGGAAATTATGGAAGTTTCCAGGACGAGACTGAAGACTCTTGGGATGCAGTTCAGCCAGAGCTATGCCGGCATAAGATATAGCGGCGGCCAGGCAACTTTGCCCACCGACAACTGGTTTCCGCTTGAGGGCTTTAATCTTTCTAAGGCGGGAAATTTCCAGATAACCCTGCCCTCAGCTCTTCTCCAGTTTATTGAAACAGATTCTGATACCAAAATCGTCGCTCAGCCAAGATTACGGGGAGTGGACTCGGAGCAAATCAAATACATGGTCGGGCAAAAGGTTCCGATTCCTCAAACGACCTTCTCTCCGATAGCCGCCGGCGGGGTGAGCCAGCAGCCCATTGTTTCTTACACTTATCAGGACGTGGGGATTGAAGTTAATATCAAGCCACGAATTCATCAAGAAAAAGAGGTCACCCTGGAAATGGAAATCACTATTACTTCCATAGGTGGGACCGGCATTGCTGATATTCCCATTATTTCTACTCGCGATGTCAAGAATATCATCAGGCTTAAGGACGGAGAAACTAATTTGCTGGCTGGCCTACTCAAGGATGAGGAAAGAAAATCACTCAAAGGAATAGCTGGGCTAAAAAATTTGCCGATTCTTGGAAATCTTTTTTCCAGTACTGAGCGGACAATAGATCAAACTGATGTTATTCTAACTATTACTCCTCACATAATCAGGACCGCCGCTTTAACCGAGGAGGATACTAAGCCCCTGTGGATTGATAATGAGTCCTTATCTTTTGCAACTCAAACGGGCGGGGGAGTAGCTCGGGCCGAAGAAGCCGGGCTGCCGGAAGAAGAGATAACTCCGGAAGAAATGACTCAAGCGGCTGGGACGAGTTCGGTTATTTTTCTGCCGGGCAGGATTGAGCTTAGAGCTGGAAATACCTTTAACGTCAATTTATCGGTTAATTCTCCCGCTGATATAACCTCATTATCTCTCAATCTGAACTTTGATCCCAAGCTTCTGCGGCTGAAAGAAATTCAAAGGGGAGATGGGCTGGCCCAATTCGGGGATAAAGTTTCGTTTTTGCAGAATATCAGCCCGCCTTCAGGTGAAGCGGTCATTGGCTTTTCTTCCCCCACCCCAACCAGCGGTCTCAGGTCCGGCAACTTAGCGACACTGGTATTTGAAGCCGTGGCTGCCGGGGAAACCAGAGTGGTTATCTCTTCATTGCAGGCCCTCGGGACTCAGGGGAGGCCAGTGAATCTGGTCGGCGGCGAGATGGAAGTAATAATCCGATAATCTCCCTTTTTTAAAACTAAGATTGAAGATGGATCTGTAGTGGCTATCTTCCCGATGATGGGCGGTGGCTGAAGGCAGATATAATTTAGGCTCTCAGAGGCAAGAAGTGAGAAGTTCTTTCCCCTTCAACTAAATGATAGCCTCTATCTTTAGAAGCTTGACTGGAGCTGTAATTAAAATTATAATAATAATTAGCATTATTAATAATTAGATATTCTAACTAAGAAAGGGAAATGGCTATGGCTCTGGCGGAAAAAGTTTTAGAAGTAATTCCATTGCTTATGGATTACATTCGAAGCGAAATGCGAAGCGATCGCCACCCAGATCTTTCTCTGCCCCAGTTCCGGACTCTTCTTTTTTGCCGGCGTCAGCCCGGAGCTTCACTTTCAGCCTTAGCTTCCCATCAGGGAATCTCCTTGGCTTCAGCTTCCCGAATGGTTGATAGTTTGGTCAAACGCCATCTGTTAGTTAGGAAGATTGGCCAGGATGATAGGCGTCAGCTTGAACTTTATTTGAGCCAGCGTGGTTTGAACTTGTTATCAGGGGCGGAAAAGGACACGGTGTCAGATTTAAGAGAAAAAATTAAAAAGTTACCAGACTCAGAAGCCAGGAAGATAGAAGAAAGTCTGTCCCGGCTTCTTCAAATTTTTAACCTTTCGGAAAATGTGGCCACAAGCAAGAATAGGGATTTAAAGAAGCATTTTTAAGCCTCGGTTGCCCAGTAAAGGAGTTTAAATGGCTATTATAGAAACAAATTCTTTGACCAGATATTTCGGTCAAATTGTCGCCGTTGATAACCTAAACCTGACTGTAGAGGAAGGGGAAATTTTCGGGCTGATAGGACCCAATGGCGCAGGTAAGACTACCACCATAAAGATGTTGACTACCTTGCTTCCTCCAACTTCGGGCCGGGCTTCCATTGCCGGCTTTGATATCCGGCACCAATCAGCCCAAGTTAGGAAGGTTATCGGCTACGTGCCCCAGCTTATTTCGGCAGACAGCACCTTGTCCGGCTATGAAAACCTGTTGATTTTCGCCAAACTTTATGATCTTCCCCAGAGTGAGCGGGAGAAAAGAGTCCGGGGAGCTCTACATTTTATGGGTCTGGACGAAGTGGCTGATAAGCTGGTTAAAAATTATTCCGGGGGAATGATTAGACGTTTAGAAATTGCCCAATCGATGCTCCATCGACTGAGACTTCTTTTTCTGGATGAACCTACAGTCGGTCTTGATCCGGCTGCCAGGCGGGCGGTCTGGGAACATATTATGGATCTCAGGAATCAATTTGGAACTACCATTTTCCTGACCACCCATCTGATGGATGAAGCCGATGAGCTCTGTACCCGGGTGGCGATTATGCACTTAGGGAAAGTGGCGGCTATCGGCTCACCAGCCGAGCTAAAGAAAGCCGTCGGGCGGGGAGAGGATGTCAGCTTGGATGAGGTCTTTATTCATTTTACTGGAAATGAATTGGACGAAGGAGGCAATTTCCGAGATGTTTCCAGGACCAGGCGGGTGGCCCGCCGGCTCGGTTGAATATTCAGCCTCAGGAGTAGAACAATGAGTTTCGCCCAGCGCCATTTAAAACGGATTTATTCTTTTATTTATAAAACTCTGGTTATAGCGGAGCTTGAAGCCAGGAAGCTCCGACATGATCCGACCGAACTTTTTACCCGGGCAGTGCAGCCGGCTCTGTGGCTATTGGTCTTTGGTCAGGTTTTTACCCGGGTTAGAGCTATACCCACCGGGAATATTCCCTACATTGATTTTATGACTCCAGGGATCCTGGCCCAGAGCGTTTTATTCATCGCTATATTTTATGGTATTGCCATTATCTGGGAAAGGGATCTGGGGGTGGTGCATAAATTTCTGGTCAGCCCGACGCCCAGGGCGGCTCTGGTACTCGGCAAAGCCCTGTCTGCTGGGCTGAGAGGATTAGCCCAGGGCTTTATAATTATTGTCCTGGCCTTAATTTTGCGGGTCCATCTTAATTTCAATATTCTGGCTTTGTTCGGAGTGGCAGTAGCGGTTATCCTCGGCTCGGCGCTATTTTCTACTTTTTCCCTGATTGTAGCCTGCATTGTCAAAACCAGGGAGCGGTTCATGGGCATTGGCCAGGTATTAACTATGCCTCTATTTTTTGCCAGTAACGCCATTTATCCCATCTCGATTATGCCCTCGTGGCTTAAGGTTGTCTCTCATCTTAACCCCTTGACTTACGAAGTGGATATTTTAAGGCGGTTGATGTTGTTAGGCGGGACGAGCAGCTATGGAGTCGGAGTTGATCTTCTGGTGCTGATATTGGCTACCGGGATTTTGGTAGTCATCGGGGCAGTAATGTACCCTAAGGTGGTGGTTTGAGCTAATAATTTTCTTCATCTTGATTTCTATCACCTAACAGTTGAATGGAATATTTTGGCCTTCTAAGATTTTGCCTGATTTTTCCTTTAACCATTTTGAATTATTTTTTTTGGAAAATTAAGGCTTCATCTATTTGAGCATAAGACCGAGTCATTGAAGTCGTCGAAATGAGGTCTTAATTTTGTTATGATTAAAAAGGGTATTTTTAATATTGAACTTGGCCTTTTTAATTTTTCTATAGCCGCAGTTCAAAGTACGGCGAAATTCCTGGATACTGAGTGGCATTTCTGGAAACAAGCTAAGATAAACTAAAATAAATTTGCTGAATTTGCCAGGTGAAAAATTTAATATATTAGATTTTACTTGACAATTTTTGCCCGATAGAAAAAATAAAAATTTGGAAATGTCGTTTATAGAACAAAAAAATCAACTCTAACGCTTTAAAATTCAGGAGAGGCTATGAAACAAAAGTCTAAAATCTTAATTTTCTTTTTATTATTTGTGTTTTCTTCTTTAACTTCACTTATAGCCCAGGGTAAGCTTGAGGATTATGAAAGAGCGGCCAGGCTGAGGGAAAAATATGAGAGTTTAGCCATTAACGTGCCCGACCGAGCTTCTTGGATAGAAAAAACGCCGCGCTTCTGGTACAGAAAAACTGTAAAGGGCGGGCATGAGTTCATCCTGGTTGATGTAGAGAAGGGAACTAAAAACCCGGCCTTTGACCATGAAAAACTGGCTGCAGCTCTTAACAAACAAACAAGCGAAAAATTTACTGCCTTAACTCTTCCTTTTCGGAATATTAATTTTGTGGACAATGAGAAATTCTTAGAGTTTGAATTTGGTGGGTGGCGATGGCGATGTAACCTTGACACCTATGAAGTTAAAAAAGTCGGGCGAGCTTTTAGGGGTGAACCTGATGGCTGGCAGGATGTCGGGGGGCCAGCGGCCCAGGCTGCCTCAACCGAAAGCAAAGAATCTCCTGATAAGAAGTGGAACGCTTTCATCCGCAACTACAACGTGTGGCTCCGTTCGGCTGAGACCAAAGAAGAATTTCCCTTAAGTTGGGATGGGAGTGAAGGCAATTATTACACCTTCGAATCCATCCAGTGGTCGCCTGATTCGAAAAAGCTTCTGGCGGTGCGCTTGCGGCCAGGGCTCCATCGGAAAATTCAATACGTTGAATCTTCGCCGGCTGACCAGCTTCAGCCAAAATATTTTTCTCTTGGCTATACCAAGCCGGGCGACCCGCTTGACCTGCCGCAACCGGTGCTCTTCCTGGTTGAAGGCAAAAAGCAGATTAACATTGATAACAGCTTGTTTCCCAACCCCTATGAACTTTCTAATTTTGCCTGGCGGAAAGACAGTCGGGCTTTTACTTTTGAATACAACCAGCGGGGGCACCAGGTTTACCGGGTAATTGAAGTTGACGGAAACAATGGCCAGGCCCGAGCCATAATAGACGAAGAATCTCCGACTTTCTTTTGCTATTCAAGCAAGAAGTTTCGTTATGACCTTGATGATGGGCGGGAAATAATCTGGATGTCAGAACGCGACGGCTGGAATCATCTTTACCTTTATGATGGCAGAAGCGGCCAGGTCAAGAGCCAGATAACCAAAGGCGAGTGGGTCGTGCGCAGCGTCGAGCGAGTTGATGAAGAACACCGGCAGGTCTGGTTCTTAGGAAGCGGGATGTATCCCGGGCAGGACCCTTATTTCCTTTATCTTTACCGCGTGAATCTTGATGGCTCCGGGCTTGAATGCTTGACTGAAGTTCAAGCCAATCATACGGTAACTCTTTCTCCAGACCTCAAGTATTATGTTGACCTTTATTCGAGAGTTGACCTGACGCCGGTGATGCAACTTCGCCGAACTTCAGACAAGAAAACCATTATGGAGCTGGAGAAGGCAGATATTTCCGAACTGTTGAAGGCGGGCTGGAAAGCGCCTGAACCTTTTGTAGCCAAAGGACGCGATGGGAAGACTGACATTTGGGGAATTATCATTCGCCCGAGCAATTTTAACCCAAAAAAGAAATACCCGGTCATTGAGTACATTTATGCCGGGCCGCACAGCTCTTTTGTGCCGAAAAGCTTTTTTGCCTGGAACCAGATGATGTCCTTAGCTGAGTTGGGGTTCATCGTGGTGCAAATTGATGGCCTGGGCACCAGCAATCGGTCGAAGGCTTTTCATGATGTCTGCTGGAAAAATTTAAAGGATGCCGGTTTCCCGGATAGAATCCTGTGGCACAAAGCGGCGGCAGCAAAATATCCCTATTATGATATAACCCGCGTTGGAATCTATGGCACTTCAGCTGGCGGGCAGAATGCTATGGCCGGACTTCTTTTCCATCCAGAATTTTATAAGGTGGGGTTTGCGGCGGCTGGCTGTCACGATAACCGCATGGATAAAATCTGGTGGAATGAGCAGTGGATGGG
This sequence comes from Candidatus Aminicenantota bacterium, assembly GCA_002877915.1. Classification (GTDB taxonomy): domain Bacteria; phylum Acidobacteriota; class Aminicenantia; order Aminicenantales; family Saccharicenantaceae; genus Saccharicenans. The sequence goes on along the minus strand of PNJE01000027.1, from coordinate 8,048 downwards.
CTGGCCCATAGGACCTGAATACGAAGCTTCTTCCAACACGGTCAACGCTTATCGTTTGAAAGGAAGGCTGATGCTGCTCGTGCCCGAACTTGACACCAACGTTGACCCGTCTACGACTTACCAGGTGGTTAATGCCTTAATCAAGGCCGGCAAGGATTTTGAATTGCTGGTCATTCCTGGGGCAAATCATGGCTCGGGCGGGGCTTTTGGCGAGAGAAAGCGAAATGACTTTTTCGTCCGCTACCTTTTGGGAGTAGAGCCACCTGACTGGAATAAGATGGAGAAAAAATGGCCAGAGCCCAGGCCGTCGTTCATGCCGCGAGCACCGGAGGCAGCCGACGAATATTATGATTAATATTAAGAAAAGGTAGTTAAAGCACCAGACATGGTCAAGATGCGGCAATAAGAAAAAAGAATTAAGAAAATTTATATTAAGCTCTTGGCCTGAGGCTCAAATAGTTAGACCCAAGTTTCAGGCTTCAGCTGGAATAAGGGCTGTGGCCGATATTATTAAAGTTATTAAAGCCGAGTTCCTGCAGTTCGGCGGCGTAGTTGTACATGAATTTTCTGATGGCTGTCTTGGCAAAGACTCCGATAGCAGCATAGTGAAAATGTAAGGTGGCCACGCGCCTCATGATGTATTTCCAGGAGTAAAAACGGGCCATCGCTTTGAAGGTCTCAATTTGAAGCGTGACCGGCGCAAGGAGAGCAGGCTTATGGACCACGTGATGAGCATCATATTTACTCCAGTCCGTATGAATCAGCCGCTGGCTGTCCACCAGGTCATAAAATAGAGGTGTTCCCGGCAGCGGCGTGAGAATCAAGAATTGAATTGTATCTATCTTGTATTTCTGGGCAAAATCACTTGTCCTCCTGATCGTTTCTAAATTATCAGTATCAGCTCCAAAAACGAACATTCCATGGATATGAAGCCCGTAATCTTTGAGCGTCTGGATGCAATTGATTATGTCTTTTAAATCTTGCTTCTTGTTGTAAGCTTGGAGGGTAGCTGGATTGATGGATTCAAAGCCGATATAAAGAGTATGACAACCAGAATCAGCCATCAGCTGCAGAAGCTCTCTATCCTTAGCCACCTCTACTCTTACCTGGGTAGACCAGGTCATTTTAATTTTTTCTGCCAGCACCGACCTGAGAATTTCTTTTGACCTCTTGATATCGGCGGCGAAGTTATCATCCACAATAAATTTAGTTGCTCGAGAAGTAGAAGCCGCCAGCTTCAATTCTTTGACCGTTGCTTCTATTGACTTAAAACGATATTTTCGACCAAACATCTGAATAACTGAGCAGAAACGGCAACCATAGGGGCAACCTCTGGAAGTAGATATGGGATAGATATTAGAAGGCTTCCATTTATGAACCAGGGGCAGGTCTGGCTCGGGCAGGCTATCCAGGTCCTGGATGAATTCAGCTGGCGAGTTATGATACTTAAGGCCGTCTTTTCCCTTGTAGGATAGCCCCTTGATCTCGGAGAGTGCCGGTTTTCCTTTTTCTAAGTAATTTATTAGTTCCAAAAACGAATTCTCGCCTTCGCCCCTGATGACAAAATCTGAGTGCTCGAGTGCTTCGTCAGGCAGAAAAGTTACATGCGGGCCGCCCATGACAACAGGAATACCCAGAGCCCTAATCCGGTCAGCGATAGCGTAAGCCCGAGGAGCGGTAGAAGTTATAGTAGAGATGCCAACCAGGTCGGAGCTTTCAATGAATGACCAATCTGGCTCAGCTACATCTTCAACAAAAACTCTCGCCTGATAGCCTCGTTCGCTGACCATGGTTGAGAGTAAAACCGCTCCCAGCCGGGGTATCGGAAACTTGCTGAAAATATGAAGGCCGGGCGAGCCAGCTTCAATGAATGAAATTTTTTTAATAAACATGATTTTTCAGGCTTTAAAAGCCTTTCCTTTCAAAAATTTGCCAGGGAAAAAGGCGACTGGTTATCTCAGAGAGCTGACGTCTGCATTCTATGAAAAAAGTGAACCCGAGTTACCGATACAGAAAGGTGCAGCGCTCATGTCTCGAGATTTTCGTTCCGAATTGTTTTTCTGCTGACATGAACATAAGTACCATCAACCCAGTCTGTTCTTTTTGATTAATTTGGCAAGATAATACTATATTCAGGTTTGAAATCATTTTTCCCCTGCCTGACATAAGCATAAGCCTCTATTTTAAATAAGTCAAGGGCAGTTTGAATCCAGGCTTAGTGCCAGCTTTTTTTACAGGACCAATCGTCGTCTTTAACCATGACAGCCTGAGTCATCATGGACATTCGGCCGCCGTCGTCCTTTTTATTTGAGCCGAGGCTATAAACGATGAAGCCATCTTTTTTAGGGTGATATTTAAGTGGCTGGCCAGTAAAAGGATCGAGAGGCTTGGCTGGCAAAAGATTTGGCCCGAGCTCTGAAATATTATCTGGATATTTCTTGTGCTGGCGATGATAAATCTTACAGGCCATTCCTCCAGATAAGCCTCCAGCGGATGGTGTACCTGTAAAAGCGGGCGAAAATTTCCTACAAAACATTCTCGGCATCCTCCATAAAAGAGGGGACACCTGACAGGTGTCCCCAGTTACTAAAATTTGATATGGAACCCGGCCTGCAGGCTAAAGCCGCTAAGATCAATCTTCGGCTCTTTGAAAATTTCGTCAGGGGTAGAGATGGGTGGGGTATCGGAGACGATAAAGTAGCTGATAGTGCCTGCGGTAGAAGAATAGGTTTCAAGGTATAATTTCCCTTCAATGGATTCTGAATGGCCAACGCTGTCTCTATTCAAGCTTGTAGCCTGGCTAAAATTCTTGAAACGAGCATAACGGCCAATTGCTTCTGCATAAAAACCTATTTTTGATGACAGCCAATACTCTAAGCCCAGGCTACCATGAAACCCCAGGTTTCTTGAGATTGAACCTCCGCTGGCTTTAATGGACTCTTCCTGCCAATAGCCTGTACCACTTTCAAGGCGATTATTAGTATTAAGTTTAAGACCGGCATAATATGATAAGCCGGCGTTGGCAATAAAATTTAATTTGTTTTTCATGGGCCAGGTGAAAAAAACTCCGAGTCTGATGGGGATAGCGCTAAGGCTGGAGCTTGATCTTAATTTACCAGTGTCTCCAGATATAGTTTCAAAATCCAGCCGAGAGACTTTTGAGCTTCGCAGATAACCAAGGCCAAGACCGAGACCAATTTTAGAAGTTATTTGATAAATCAGGTCGGCTCCTAAATTATAGCCAGGATGGAGTGGTTTATACCCGCCGGTCACAGAACTAAAAGCGCCTTCGGCTTTATAGATCTCCATCAGCTCAAAATAGCCATCCAAGCCTTCGTTTAGATCTTTGGCTGCAAAGTGGGAGTAACCTCCGTATAACCTCAGAGAAAGAGATTTTGGTTTTTCTCCAGATAGTTTTGGGTTAAAGTCCGATTCAGGATGGAATCTAATATCTTTGGCCAGGTTTAAGTTGATTCTTTGCTCTGCGACTGCCGATTGCCAGGGGATAAGCCAGGCAATCAGAAAGGCCGCGGCCATAAAAATCACCAGTCGACTTGATTTAATCATTTATTACTCCTTTCGCTAAAAAGATAAAATAACCAGGCTAAAAAGTCGATTTATATGTCTTGCTTTGAGAAGCTACTCAGGCAAAGGCTAAAGGGAAGCCCAGAAAATGAAAAAGACCCAGACATAAGAAATATAGCTTTGGAAATGAGAATTGAATTTTTGACTTAAATGTTTTTGGCATGGCTCATAGTAATTAAAGGTTGTCTCTATTTTAATCATTTGAAAAATTCTGATTTAGTTGTATAATATATGAAAAGATATTCATATATTAGATAACGGAGCCAAAAATGACTGAACAGGTTGAGTCTCAAAAGAACCAGCGGGTTCTTCCTCTTTGTGCCAAGGAAGCTGAAAATTTAAACATCATCCTGGCCTGCGATGGAGCGGCCAGCGTCGGCCAGGTTGGCCATCAGGTGGCGGTTGAGCTGACTAATAACCACGAGGATGCCCGGATGTGCTGCCTTTCAGCCGTAGCGGCTGAGTCCAAGGCTCACCTGGACATCGCTCGTCGGGCTAAAAAGCTCATCGTCATCAATGGCTGTGCCAATCGCTGTGCCAGCAAAATACTGGAAAAGTTGAACATTCCCTATGCCTATGAAATCACCATTGCCAAAGAAGGTGTAGATAAAGTTCCAACACTTGACTTTGACCAGGCTGATGTGGACCGTATCACCAAAAAGATTGTTAATGAGGCTCTGGAGAGCGGCCAATAAGCTGCCTTCCTTTAAGCTTCTTCTGTCTATAAATTAAATAAGGCTTTTTGGCTAAGCCCTGATGAAAAATTTAACTTTTATCAATTTCGTTCAATCTCGGCTTGAATCTGGAAGGTTTTACATTACTACTGATGGGGATGAGATAATAAGGCAAGTTCTTGCTTTGATCAATTCGCATCTTGGCGGTCCTAAAACAAAAAATTTATGGCTCCAAAAAGCAGTCGGAAAAGCTAAATCCTTGGAATTAAAGGCTAAGGTTATTTTATTGTCATGATTTTAAAAGGAGATATAAGTTGAAAATGGAAGCTATCAAAAGACCAAACCTGCCCAGAATAGGGCTTTTCGCCTGTTTCAGTGGCGGGTCTAATACTGGCTCACTGACCGGGCTGGCGGCCCTTGAGGTGATCAGGCGTCTGGGAAATGAGGAAGCTGGGATCTGCTCGCTTCCGGCTCTTTTGAATCAAGTTCCACGCCAATCGGACTTGGTGCGCAAAATAGCCAAAATTGTGGTTATTGATGGCTGTCATCAGAGTTGTGCTAAACAATTGTTAGCCAATGCCGGTATCAAGCCACAAGCCTACCTGAACCTGGAAACCGATCTCGGCCTGATGAAAAAAGGCCCTTTCAGCAGCCTTGACTTTAATGATGAACAGATAAAACAGGTGGCCGAAGCCATCCTGGCTATTATTAACGACTTGAATAAGGGTTAGATTTAATTATCCCCAATTATGCGGCCTAAAAATTCAAATATTTATAAGTGCTTAGAAAAAGATAAGGCCTTTAGAAATTAAAAAGAGGAGGATAAAAATGGCTGAAAAAATGGCTGAGGAAAAATTAAAAGAAAGCCTGGAGGATTTTAGTAAAGAGTTTGGAAAGATTCTGGACCCGGTCGCCTTTTTGAATGAAAAAAATGCAGACCTGTGCGCTGCTTTTTTAAGGCTTCACGAGCTGACCCTGAACGAAGGGGCGATTTCGAAAAAACATAAGTTTTTGATGCATGCGGCCATAACCGCAGCTCAGCATGACCGCGAGGCCACGGTCATGCATATTACCGGCGCCCTTAAGGCAGGAGCCAAAGAAGAAGAGATCTTAGAGACTGCTTTTACTCTCATCCCGGTGGCCGGCATGCCATCTTTCAGCTGCTTTTTGGGTGCCTGGCAACAAATTCATAAGCAATTTTCAGATAAATTTTGAATTCAAATAAAGATTAAATAAGGAGGTAAACATGGCGGCCAAACCAAGACAGGTGGAAGTTTGTTGCGAGCTTTCGGCTATGTTGCGGCCAAAGACTTATCCCTTCGGTGTTAAATTTTATGAAACCTTAAATGAAAGACCGGAAGGAGCTATGAGGCCGCGGCATCCGATGAATACCTGCCAGATTACAGCTATTGTTCGCTACTATGGTCGGTCAATGTATTTTACAGCTGAAGATATGGCTTGTATTGTGGGCGGAGTCACTCTGGGTTTAATTGAAGAACCGGAAAATATGAAAAATGGAGAAATTGCTAAGATGCTCCATGCCGACTTAAAATCTGCAGCTGAATTCACCAGGCAGGTAGCTAAAATTCCTTACGGTAAATTCAAAGCTGTGGCTGTGGCCCCTATGGCTAAGGTAAATTTTGAACCGGACGTTGTAGTTATGTATGGCAACACGGCTCAGGTAATGCGGGTGGTTCAGGGTTATCTCTACGAGAAAGGCGGACGTGTTCACTTTTCTACCGGTGGTGAATGGAGTTTGTGTGCAGATAGCATTGCTCAGGCTTATATATCTCAGGATATATCTTTGGGGTTACCTTGTTTTGGCGATCGCAAAACGGCTTTGGCTCAGGAAGATGAAATCACAGTAGCTTTCCCTTACAGCCTGTATGAAAAGATTTTGGAAGGAATGAGAAAAACTGCGGATGTAGCTGCTTATCCCGTGCCCTTTGATATTGGTTTTCCTCAAATGCCCGATTATACCTTGACCCCATGGAGTGTTGAATATCGCCGGAAACATTTAACTGGAAAAGGCTGAAGAGGTTGACCCATGTGGGTGGCTTTGTTAGAAAAATTTTTTTTAGTTGAATATGTTGAGACAAGTTTGAGCTGACCCAGGCTGCCTATTTGAAAATCGGCAAAAGGAGATGGATTATTCAGGCTATTCAGGCTAAATGGGGACTAAGGTCAATTTTGTTGGGCTAAAGAATCATTTTGAGAAACAGAATCAGCTGGCAATCGGGTGAATTGGGTGAATTGGGGTCGGACCATGCTATCTTGCTGATTAGAAATAAGTTAAGCTTATTTGAGCTATCAAAATAAGGTCTTAGGAGCGATTTTGGGGGTATAAAAAGTGGTTTAACGATGAAATTAGAAAAATTTATTTATTCATGGAATTAAGCTGAGATCAATCTAGAGTCCCGTTCCCTTTTTGGGCTTAAATTATATTTTGCCCCCCTCAAAATTGCCTTTAAGGCTGTTTTTTCAAGGTAAAATATGCTTTAACTTAAGCAAAATCAACATGTTGTAATGGTCCGACCCCAATGCCACCCACCCCAATGCCCCCAATGCCCTCGACAATGCCCCAGACCCCAACGCCACCAGCAAACCCCAATGTTACCGGAGAAGGTTAGGCACTATTTAATATCATGTACCGGGCCTTCGCTCATTAGTAGCTTTCTAAGCTCAATATCTGGCCATAGGTGGGCGGCGGCCGATATTCTGTTTGATTTACTTTTTGCCAAGTGCTAATATCTAATTTAGTCTTTAATTAAATACTTAAGAGGACGCAACTTGGATGAAGCAAGAAGAAAAGTTAGCTGCTTATTTTAAAGCCCTGGCAGCGCCGGCCCGGCTCCGAATTTTTAACTTACTGAAAGGGAGGATGCTCTGTGTCAATGCCCTGGCCGAGGCGCTGAAGATGACGCCAGCAGCTATTTCCCAGCATCTGCGGGTGATGCGTGAAGCCGGCCTGATTCAATCTGAAAAGCGCGGTTATTTTGTCCATTACCGCCTGGACCCCAAAGCTCTCAATGAGATGGGAGGGCTGGTGCAAAAGCTCATAAAAATTGAAGAGAAAAAATAATGATGAGAAAAAACAATGAAAAAGTTTGACCTGAAGCAAATTGAAACCTTTGGTTATGCTGAGCGACAGAAAAATGTTTTTTATGAAAAGCCGGAATTCAAGATAAGAATCATCAGCCTGGAGGCCGGCGAAATTATTCCAGAATGCCAGATGGGCTCCTATGTGATTTTTTTCTGCTTGGAAGGGAAGGTTGCAGTGAACGTAAACGGCCAGAACACGGAACTCGGCGAGCAGCAGCTTCTGGTGAGCGAGCCTGGGGTTTATTCCATGAAGACGGTTGAGAAGAGTCGTCTCCTGGGAATTCAGGTGAAGCCGATAGGAGCTCGGGTTTTGAACGAAGCTTAATTTTATATTTTATTGGGTAAAATTAAATTAGATGATTAACTGCCGGTGGCCATGTTAGAAATAGAAAAAAATTTTAATGGATGATTGAAGCGAGAAATGGAAATAAAAGATTTTAAAGGAAATTTTAGCAAGGCGTCAGTCACCAGCTCTGAAGTTGGGGTGAATATTCAGGGCTCGGTTAGTCCAGCTCTTGCTGACATCATTGTTGTTCGGGACTTGCGCAAGTCTTTCGGTCAGGTAAGAGCGGTTGATGGCCTTTCTTTCAGCGTTAGGGAAGGCGAGCTTTTTGGTTTCCTGGGTCCAAACGGAGCCGGTAAAACCACGACAATCAATTTGTTAACAGGCCTGGCCCGACCTGATTC
>PNJE01000064.1 GCA_002877915.1 Candidatus Aminicenantota bacterium | reverse complement strand
TAATCATGAAGATTTAGCCCAAAATATTTGGATAAACACAAATGAAATCCCGAATAACAACATTGATGACGATGGGAATGGCTATGTTGATGATTATCGTGGTTGGAATTTTGTTAATAACAACAAAAACCCCATGGATGATAATAGCCATGGAACGCATGTTTCAGGAGTAATCGGTGCGAAAGGGAACAATTTCTTGGGTATTGTAGGTGTATGCTGGAACATAAAGTTAATGCCATTAAAAGCAGGGGATAGGGATGGATATTTTAAAGATTCAAATATTGTTAAAGCTATAGATTATGCCTGGAGGAGCGGAGCAAAAATATCAAATAACAGTTACGGTGGCTATGTTTATTCACAAGCAATATTTGATGCCATTAGCCGAGCCCATGGCAGTGGACATCTTTTCATCGCAGCTGCCGGAAATGAAAGAAATGACAATGATAAAAATCCTCCCTATCCTGCAAGCTACAGAATTCCTAATATTATCTCGGTTCTTGCTACTGATGATAATGATACACTTGCTGGTTATTCAAATTATGGGGCGACTAATGTTCATGTCGGAGCACCGGGAGGAGCAGATGACCCGAATATGGAGAAATGGATTTTTAGTACAATTTTAGCTAATTATTATGGATTTAAAAGCGGCACCTCAATGGCTGCACCTTACGTGACAGGAGTGGCGGCTCTTTTCTGGGGGAAGTGCCTTCCCTACGTGAATCATAATCAGGTAAAGAGAAGGATTTTAGAAAAAGTAGACGTTCTTCCATCGTTAAATGGAAAATGCGTTTCTAATGGCCGGGTTAATGCCTATAAGGTTCTTTATGACCCAACACCGCCCAATTCTCCGAGCAATTTATCGGGATATTCCACTGGCTGGACAACCATCAATTTGAGCTGGTCTGATAATTCAGCTGATGAGATAGGATTCAAAATAGAAAGGAAATTGCCAGGGATGTCGGATTATGCTTATATTAAAGCCACAGAAGCAAACCAGACCTCTTCTTTTGATGAGATGGCTCAGGGAGGTGAGGTAAATTATTACAGAGTAAAGAGCTGGAATATGGCGGGAGATTCAGAACCTTGCCTGGAAATTGGAGTGCTTATTCCGGCAACCGTTCCCACTGCTCCAACTGGTCTTATTGCCCGATGGGATTGGGGGACTCGGTCTGTTTCTTTGAGGTGGAACGATCTGTCCAATAACGAACTGGAGTTTGTTATAGAAAGAAAGGCTGAGTGGGAGACTCAATGGACAGCTATAGACTCGGTTTCTCAGAACCAAAATTTTTATTATGATAAAAATGTTTCTGGTGATACTTTCTATTATTATCGGATTAAAGCTTCCAATCCTGTAGGCTATTCATATTCAGAGGTAGTGGAAATTTATATTCCGATTTATTAGCAAAACTTATTAATTTTAGAATATTAACAGTTATAAAAGAATATACAAAGAAAAAATGAGGAAGGAGGTTAATATAATGGAAAAAAGAGGAAAACATGGAATCAGATTTATTATTTTTTGGGGCTGTTTTCTATTTTTATCCCAGGCCTTAATTGGATTAAGAGCAGAGGATAAATATCCAAGATATTATTTTAGTTTTTCCTATATGCAAGGGAAGATGGCTGTAGGGGATTTGAATACTTATCTGGTTACATTTAATAATAATGACTTATTTAAATATATCCGAGAGAATAATCCGACCTGGGGGGAAGTTCAAGGGAATATTTTGCCATTATCAGGCAAGTATGCAATCTGGGATATAGAGCTGTTAATGGAAATAAACCCGAAAATAAGAATTGGATTTTCCACACATTCACCTCAGGGCAAAAAAAACTAGACAGGCTTGTATATATCATGCGCGAACCTGGAGCAACGACTGGAATTACATATACCATTTATTCTGGGTATATGAATTATTCTCCCCTTGAATTTAGTGTATCGTATAATTTATGGGAAAGGAAAAAAATTAGCCTATCGCTTGGTGTCGGTACGGGAATTTATCGAGCGACGATATCGAGACATATATATATGGATATTTATACTTCAAATGAATCAGGTTCGAAAAGAAGTCCAATACGAAGGATATTAGAAAGCGGAAGACCATATCTGCCTGCTTTAGGTGGATTTGGTAATGTTTCTGTTAAATACGCAGTTTCCTCCCGATTATCATTTATAGCTGAAGCTAAAGCCAGATATGGGAAAATTAGCAATTTTAAAGGGAGCGAATTCTCTTTATACATTGATGATAATGGCAATATTGGTTACAACGAATATAAGGGGAAATTATGGTTTTATCCGACAAACATTGATTATTGGATCGGCACAAGTTATTCACAATTAGAAATATCCCCAGTAAAACCCGACATGGTGTGGCTTAGTGAAAGTATCTTAGAAAACATAAGAAAGGCCAATTTAAATTTAACTGGTTTATCCTTTGGAATAGGATTAAAAATCAGATTATTTTAAGGGGCAGGGGGGGCGGAGAGACAGGGAAGGGAAAGGGGGGAAGGGGGTCGGACTACGGTAAATATTTTAATATCTTCAAGTTAGCTCATAATTTGGCCCTAAAAATCAGCCTTAAAGCCATTTTTGGGGGTATCAAAAATGGCTTTTGCCGTCGTTAAAACTCTAATAATAAACTGATTACTGGTGGGAAATTATATTTTTCTTAATGAGCTTTTTCCCCCCTCAAAATCAGCTTTAAGGCCTATTTAACAGGCTAAAAGCAGCTTAACTTTTGAATATTCAAATAGATAGCGTGGTCCGACCCCAATCACCCCCCACCAATCAACCACCCCAAACACCCGAATGGGTTATTTTTCCGTGAGCAAGCCATGATACTCTAGTCCGACCCCGGTTCAAGACCGGTTCAAGAATATTCAAAGGATGATTTCTTTTGGTATTGGGCGCAAGTTGAAATTGGAAGCCATGCTGTGGCAGTAGGCTCCGGCCATGAGAACCGCCATAATGTGGCCACGCCTTGGCATCGGCATCAGCCGCTCAACACCAAAGACATCTCCTGTTTCGCAAAGATGTCCGGCGACAGTAATTTTTGTTTTCTGTCTGCCATTAACGCAGCTGGCATTGACAATTTCATGGTAGGCTTCTTCATAGATGGCCGGCCGGGGCACAGTGTTGTATGTTCCGGCGTTAACACAGGCAAATAAATTTCGGTAACTCTTCTTGACGTATTCCACTTTCATCAGCAAAACTCCAGCATTAGCTACCAGGTATTTTCCGGGTTCAACGGTTATGGCTTTTAAGTCGAGTTTTGAGCTTTCGACTTTATCCAGGATATAAGCTGCGTACTCAGCCAAAGGAAACAGCCGCTGTTCAGCACGATATTTGGGGCCAAAGCCTCCGCCAAAGTCCAGAAATTCCAGGTTAAAGCCCGCTTTTTTCAGTTCTCGCGCTTTTTTAATCATCCGGTCAACTGCCTTGATGGCTACCGGAAAATCTTCCTCAGTCCAGCCTGAGCCTAAATGCTGATGCAAGCCAACCGGTTCAAAACCAAGTTTTTTGAGCTTTTTGAAAGCCTCAATTACACTCGCCTCTTCCACCCCGAACTTGATTGGCGTACCGTCAGAACTTCGCTCTCCAGCCGTGACTGTCTTACTGCTGAAGCCACGCCCGAGGCCTGGATTCCAACGCACCGAAACTCGCACTGGCTTTTTTCGCCGCATTTTCTTTCGCGCCTCGGCCAGTATTTCTATCTGTTCGTAAGCATCAAGGTTAATAGTCACCTCTGGATGTTTCAGAACGCGCTCGAAATCTTTTAAGCTGATGGAAGTCCCGGTGAACATGATTTTGTATTCAGGAAAGCCAGCTTTAAGAGCAGTTTTCACTTCAGCGGGAGAGACAGCATCAATCCAGCAGCCTTTTTTAAGCAGGGTTTTTAAAATTGCTGGATGGGGGTTGGCTTTCATGGCGTAAGCAATTCTTACTTCCAGCTCGGGAGAGGCTGAGGAAAAAGCCTCCTGAATGTTTTGCAGATTGTTCAAAATCTTTTTACGGCTATAGATGTAAACCGGTGTTCCATATTTTCTAACTATTTCTTCAGCACTTTTTTCTTCGAGGTAGAGTTTATTATTCTTGATGTTTAAAAATTCGTCCTGCCACCAGCTCATTTTTATAAATCCTTATAAAAAATTTTCCCGTTTATTATACCACCAGGTAAGTTTATATAATCAAGCTCGGTTCGCTGGACATTCGGTGGCTGCAGTTTTTAATTAACCGCGAAGGATGTTTTGATTTCTTTCCAGGCACACTTCCTTTTTCTTTCGTTTACAATATTAATATAAGGCTAACCTCTTTTACTTTGGCTTATAAAAGCAGGGGGGCGAGCTTTCTTTTTTTCATCATGGTTTAAGATATGCTTCCCGAGTTTGATAAAGATTAAAATTTAATTAGATTTCAGATCAGTCAGTTCAGCATCCTTAGTGAAAAGAGTATATTTAGCGAATAGTAGTGAGATGGTAATTTTTTGGTTTTCTAAAATTAACAAAGCAAACTTAAATTAACAAAGCAAACTTAGGAATTAAATTTTTGGCTTTTGGCCAATCCGTCTCGCCTTTATTTTTTCAACCTTCTTAGGCCTGACTATGAATGCTTTTAGGTGAGCTTTAAAAATTTAGCTGTTTAAAAATCATTTTTTTGTGGTCTAAAAGACCCTCATTTTTCCAAGTTGCTATTCTTTATTTCCCATCCTGTCAGTAAAATTATTTTTTTATTTTTTTTCTCCTTCTAATTTTCCCTTTTCTGTTTTTCCCGCTTCTTTTGCTCCAATTACTTCGCTTTCAAACAGCTCTGCCTGGTCCTTTTCCAGCTTCTGAGCTATTTCTTTTAGCACCGGGTATTTTTCCAGCATGGTGGCCGGTATCTGGAGCTTCTCTCCGGTCAGCATGTTTTTTATTTGCAGGGCATTGGCCAGCGCTTGGCCGCGGTAGTGGTTGTTGGTGATAATAAACACCCGCTGGCTGCCCTCAGCCAGTTTCTTTATCCGGCCGATCCAGTCTTCCAATTCTTCTTTAGAATAAAGATAATTGTACCGGTCATTCCGCCCGGCCTCTTCCCGGAACCAGTCCTTGTAATTTCGGCCATGAAGCCGCACATAGGAAAAAGCCGGGTTGGTAACAATGGCTGACGGCTTAATCGAATGATGAAAA
>PNJE01000050.1 GCA_002877915.1 Candidatus Aminicenantota bacterium | reverse complement strand
ATCTGTGTATTTGAAAAAGTTAAAAACTATGAGTTCAAAAAAATAGGCGAGTTCCTCGCCTGGCAGCAGGAGGGAACCATAAAAATCTACCAGAAAAATGTCCTGATGCACGGGTATATTGTGTCGCCAGAAGAGGAAAAATACAAGCTTTTTATGAGAGATTTCAGCGGACAGAAGACAAAATACATTTTGCCAATTGAGTATGATTATGGGGCCAAGTCAATGAGTGAATACCAAAAAATCAGGGAAGAGCTTGATATTTTTTTCTCGATTACCTTTATGGATATTTATGAAGATACATTATTTTATGTGAGGGATGTAAGGTTAAAGGTGGATAAGATCGACCTGAAGTCAAAAAAGATAGAAATCATAGGAAAAGAGCCCCGTAACTTCAGAACCCTGAGCATAGACAGGAAAACAAAAAATATGCTGATGGATCGATCATCTTCCAAAGATTTATTCCAGGATATTGTGACCAGACACTCTTTTGTCAGCGGGATTTTTGCCGACAAAGATTTTGTGGCTGTTATCTACGTGAACAGAGAGAAAAAGATTGGGGATACCCTTTATTGGGTCCCTTACATTCAAATTTATGATCATTCAGGCAAAGTCTTGCATGAGCAATGCCTGGCCCCATTTTTTTCTGAGGACAGGTTTATCCCACTGTATTATCAAAAAGACAAACACCAATTCTATTTATGTTCAATCACCAGTAGCGAAGTATCATATCAATATGAAATATATAAATACTCTGTTGAGCAATGAAGAAACTTATTTTCATCTTGGCCGGAACGGTTATTCTTTTTTTGAGCAGTCTGATATACCGGGAAAAGGTAACTCCCATAAACGTAAATTTTCCCATAGACCGACTGGAACAAGAACAAAAGACTTCAGCTGAAATAAAACCTTCGGGCAAAACAGAGTTAAATCTTATTTTATTTTTCTCAATAAAGAATTGCCCTCCTTGTCTAAGGGTCATAGATATTCTTAACAATCCTCCAGACGGCGTTAGAGTTATTGGTATTGTGCCGGAGAAAGAACTGCCACTCTTAGACGAAATAAGGCAGACTACTTCGGCCAAATTCCCGATTTATAGCTCGAAAAAATTAAGAAAATATTATCCTGTATATGCCCCAACATTGTATGGAATTGGGCCTGATGGAGTTATCTACTTTATACTACCTTGCGTTGGGACTGAGGAGATTTATCTTTAAGGTTATTTATCTTAATTTATTCAGAAAGCTTCCTCTTTGCTCAGCGGACAATAGGCGATTGCGATTAGGCCGCTTAGTTCCGATCCCGGTTTGTTACATAAAGAGCTTTAAAGTGCAATACGCGGATTAAATAGCCATCGCTTGCTTCAGCCACCGAGAAAGAAAGGGACAAAATTAATTTACAAATTGTTATCTCTGGCTGAAAGCTGATACCTGGAATCTCAAGCTCAATGGAAGTCCGCTAATTTAATATTTTATTCTCTTAAATCTTGGCTATTTTAGTCGAAATAAGCGAAGCTAAGGCAATCGAATAGAACTTAGATTCCTCGCTGTCTCCGCGTGAAGTCAAAACGCACGGGACTTTAGCGCCCACTACGTTAGCTGCCAGTTTGGCTCCAGCCAGGATAGCGCAGGCTTTATAAAACACATTGCCGGCTTCAATGTTGGGGAAAATGAGAATATCAGCCTCACCAGCCCCCTCACCCTTGAAGCCTTTTATGCCGGCGCTTTCCTTAGAAATAGCAATATCCACTCCAACCGGACCTTCCACTTTGGCCCCTTTAATCTGGCCTCTTTCGGCCATAACTTTGATCAGAGCGGCCTCAATGCTGGAGGGGACCTTCTGGTTTACAATTTCAGCCGAGCTCACTAAGTAGGCATAAGGCGTTTCAATTTCCAGAGACTTGGCTACCTCAATGGAATATTCCAGCATCTTAACCTTCTGTTCCAGGTCCGGAAGGACCAGGACAGCGACATCAGACAGGATTAGAAGTTTTGGATAAGTGGGTATTTCCATGACCGTTACATGGGAAAGCAGGCCGCCTGGTGGAACCAGCCCATTTTCTTTATCCAGAATCGCTCTCATATAATCGGCCGTCGTGGCCAGCCCTTTCATCAGAATGTCACCTTCGCCTTCTCGGACCATCTTCACCGCTAACTTCAAAGCTTTCTTGGTATCAGGCTCTTCAATAACTTCAGAAAAATCGGAAGAAACGCCGTATTTGCTGGCCACTTCTTCCATTTTCTTTTTATTGCCGACCATAATAACTTCGATCAGACCTTCAGTCTGGGCCTTGGAAACCGCCTCAATGGTGTGCGGGTCCTCGCCGCAGGCCACCACTAACCTTTTCTTTGGATATCCTTTAACCGCACTTATTATTTCATCAAGTTTCTTTATCATGATAAATCCTCCTTTATCTCCTTTTCGTAAATCTTAGCTTTTTCCTCACCGCGCCAAACTCTCAACGCGCCCTCGAGGAGCGCTCGCATCTCGTCTTCACCAGGATAAATATAAAAGGGAGCTATAAAAGAACAACGTTCTTTTATGAGGTTAACAAAATAGCCGTAATAAGCCAAGCCACCAGTCAGGACTATGCCATCCACTTCTCCTTGGAGCACCGTGGCCATCACTCCAATCCATTTAGCCACGTTATAGGCCATGGCCTGGATGATTAAAGTGGCTTTTGGGTCACCGTTTTTGACCATTTCTTCCACCACTCGCATATCATTCGTGCCTAAGTGAGCGACAATGCCACCCTTGCCGGCCAGGAGCTTTTTTATTTCAGCCTTGGCATATTTCCCAGAAAAGCACAGTTCAACCAAGTCAGCCGCCGGCAGACTTCCGGCTCTTTCCGGGGCAAAAGGACCATCGCCGTTTAAAGCATTATTGACGTCAACGACGCGGCCTTTCTGGTGGGCGCCAACACTGATGCCACCTCCAAGGTGGACAACAATCAAATTCAATTCCTCGTAGGGCTGGCCCAAGTCCTTGGCTGCTTGGCGAGCCACTTTTTTCTGGTTCAGAGCATGCAAGATACTTCGCCTTCTGATCATCGGGAGCCCGGTTATCTTGGCTATTTCTTCCATCTCATCCACCACCACCGGGTCCACGATGTAAGCTGGGATATTTAGCTCAGAGGCAATGCTGTGGGCAATCATGGCCCCCAGGTTAGAAGCATGTGCTCCTTGCACCTCAGCTTTCAGGTCTTCCAGCATTTTCTGGGTCACCAGATAAGTGCCACTTGGAATTGGTCGTAACAGCCCTCCCCGGCCGACCACCGCCTTGAGCGATTCCCTGGTGATACCGGCCTTAGCCAGCTCATTCATAATGACCTCTTTCCTGAATTCAAATTGGTCAATTATCTTCGGGTATTTCTGAATTTCTTCCAACGGATGCGAAATATTGACCTTTAAAAGCTCGATTTCATCGTCAAAAACTGCAATTTTGGTGGAAGTAGAACCTGGGTTTATGACCAGAATTCTCCAGCCCATTAATTCCTCCTGAACAAACTAAAATTATCGAATATGCTCCACAGGATAATCCCCTGCCGAGCCAAAGTTTCGTATCCTCGCCAAAAGCCGAAAAATTAGTTTATTATTATATACGATATGGGCCCCGCTACCAAATATATTTTGATACTTCCATATGAAAAAACAGCCTTAATAGAAAATGGCACCTCTAAAAAGAAAGCTAAAACCTCATCAAGCCTTTCGGAATTTCCTCAAAATTAATAATTATCTTAATTGCTCTACATAAACAAAATCTGCCATTCCGAACTTTTGCCGTGACTAAAAAAGGTCGTATTTTTTCACCAGATGGTCTGGCTGATAAGAGAGCTTTGAACGCCGAAGGCCGGGGATTCCAGCATCCTGTTCCCTGTTTATATACCTAAATTCTTTCCAGATGCTTCGGGCACATTCTCGGTTAAGGTACTGATGAAGCCCGGTTATTTCTCGATTAGCCAGCTCTACATGGACGACAACGGTTTCCTGGTTTAATCTTCCCCCGAGGCAAAAACCCTCCACCCTCGAATCAATGATGGCTACTAAGCCAGAAAGTTTAAGAGCAGTTAAGTTCACCAGCGCCACTTTAATGGCCAGGGCCGCTGCCCAAGTCCGGGCTTTTTCTTTCTCTTCATCTTCGGGGCTTTCTGCTTCCCATCGTTCTACCAGCTCGAGGCATCCCTGAACTTCATTTTCGGTTAATGGTTTTAATTCAGCTCGGTAATTTTTTTCGAATTTTTTAATCAAATTCCTTTTGCCGTCGTATTTTTTACCTTTGAGTTCAGCCAGCTCAGAAGTCAGATAAACATAATCAAAATTGTCGCGGTCTTCCCGAATGTGGTATGGGTATGAAGGTTTGAGTCTTTTTAGAAATCCTTCTGAAACGCGGGAAAGTCGGCCAGCAGCCGCCAGGCAAACCTCGACCGTTTGCTCCATCCGCTTTTGACCGACCGGCTCTAAGAAATAAGGCGGCTCATCCGGCGGCGAGCAGAGAATACAAAGGTTGCCATTAATCATAGTAAATTGAGGTATTTCCCAGTGGCGCCAGATATAGATGTTGGCAAAGGTCAACTCGCAGATTTCTGGCTGATAAAGTTCAAGAAGCCTCAACACCTCTTCCCGATCCTCAAGCCTCACTGGCTTCATTTGCGGATATTCTGGGATCATCTTAAATCTTTCTATGGCACTAAATTTTTCCTTTTGTTATTTGCTTCCTCAAATATTAGTAACCGAAAAAACTTAATGAACATTTCTTAAATTTTTCTTAAGAAGGTCCTTAATGCCAAAGCCGTTATATTTTCTTTTGACTTATTTTATTCCTCCTGAAATTCATGGCCATTGTCTTTATAGTCTTCATCAACAAAACTGGCTACCCTACTCTGATCTAAAAATTAATCTAATTTTTAAAACCATTCTACACCCGAAGATATTAGTTGAAAAACCTTCGCTGGCCGCATCCTTCTACCTTTAATCTTCTTCTCGCTTCTCTTATGCTCTTCTGATCATGGCTGTGCATTTGTTTTTATCACAGCCAGCACACCAGGCCGGGTCTTTTTTCAGGGCTTCAGGAACCGCCCCCACTTTTTCAAAACCAAGTTTCTCATAAAAGTAAGGAACAGTCGTCAGCAAATATACATCTCTGCCTTGGATGCTTTTCAAGGCTTCTTCCACTAACTTTTTCCCGGCTCCCATTTCCCGGTACTCTTCCAATACGCCCACCGCCACCAGCTCCAAGAAATCGCCAAAATCCCTCAGGCCGAGAATACCGACGATCTTTCCCCTTTCCTCAGCGACAAAAAAAGTATCGTTCTCCAGGCCAGGATAATCCAGAGCTAAGCGCCAAGCGATCCTGACCACATAGGGTATATCCTGGAGAGTGGCTTTTCTGATTATCATTTTGAGTTAAGATTATACCAGAATTAAAGTTCCGGGATAACTTGGACGGCAAGAAAACACCCTTTGACCCAAAAATCATGAGCCTGGTTTTTAGGCTGAGAATTAAGTTGCAGTTATGTCTGTGGCTATCTACTGGAAATGATCACCAGGTCTGAAAGAAAGACTGGTGTCTAAAACTGACCTTAGCCAGCAAAGCCTTCCTTCCAGTACCACCAAATATAATTGGATAGAAATTAAATGAGTAGTATTATAATCTGGTCGACAGAGGAGGCCCGCGGATGAGCATTATTTTTAAAGCTTTTATCTACTTGGTTTTTTTCTCTATTCTTCATTTCGGCTACGACCTTACCAGCTGGTCCTTTTTGAAACCATTCTGTGGCGCCGATGAATCAATTTTCCAGCACCTGAAAATGGCTTTCTGGGCCTATCTTCTGTCCAGCCTCGTAGAATACCCGATATTCAAACGGAAACAGAGAAGTTACGAGAGTTTCTGGATTCCCAGGTTCTTCTCCGCCACGGTAGTGCCCTGGACCATTTTCCTGGTCTGGTACTTGGTTCCAGCCACCATTGGGAAATTCCCTCTCTCTTATATGGAATTGGCCTGGGCTCTTCTTGTTTCCTACTTTTCCGGCTTGGCGGGTGGTGTGATAGAAAGACATCTCGAAGAGCAGCGGCTTTCTTTTTGCTTAAAGGTCCTGGTGCTATTCCTGGTTCTAGTCTCAGCTTTCCTGTTTATAAGGTTCACCTACCAGCTACCATGGATTGATATGTTCCGGGCCCCGGAATGAATTTCGGTGCTAAATAAGACATCGCCTTCTGCTAATTCACCGAAAGAAATGTCCTCCGTGGTCTTTACTTTTTCTCCTTCGGCATAGGTCTAAGGAGAAGATCCTGGTAATCGTAGCTGAAATCAACGTCAGAAGAGAAGGGCAGCATTTTAACTTCTGATATCTTGCCTTCATGGTCGAGGTAAAAAGTCACAAAGGCATCGGCTCTCAGTTCGCGGTCAAACCAACGTGCGACAAAGGTATCATAGTGCCAGTGTTCAAGTTTACCATAAAGCTCGGGATTATGCTTGAATCTAATGGTTAGGCCATCATTTTCCTGCTTGATTTCCACTTCACCATACCAATCATCACGGTAAAGGCCAGCGTAATCAGCCAGTGGCAAAGAAGGCCAGGTGTCTTTTTCCCTGGAGGCATAAATTTTCTCCAGCTCTTCCCTGGACCTTTGTTCATTCCTGGCCACAAACTGGCGGTAAGCTTCTACCCAGTCAAATTTCGGAGCTTTCAAATAATAATCCACAATCTGGTTGGTCAAAGCCGCAAAAGCCGCCGTAGATTCCTGGTTGGTCAGCACCGTTACCCCAAGTCCGATTTCTGGCATCAACCACACCTGGGATACATAGCCTTCCAGGCCGCCGGTATGAGTCCAGACTTTGTAACGCCGGTAATCCCTGATCCTGAGCCCCAGGCCATAGCCATTAAAATTCATTGCTGCCGGGGTTAACTCCGGTGCCGGCTTGGAGATGGGAATCGGCGTAACTATACCCGTAATTTCATTAATCACCTGTTCGGAGACTAATTGGCTACCGTCAGGCAATTTGCCCTTGTTGAGCAAAACCAGCATCCACTTGGCCATATCTTCAGCGCATGAATTTATACCGCCAGCGGGGTCAACATTCTCCGTGAGATAAAGCGTTTTCGCCGGGACTACTTGGCCTTCAAGCGGAATGTGCGGCCAGGCCATATTTTCTTCTTTATCGACCAGGGCGCAGCTGGTGTTGCTGTGAACCATGCCAACCCTTTTCTGGATTTTTTCCCGGACGAAATCTTCCCATCTAATTCCGCTTACTCTCTCAAGCAGCTCGCCGGCCATAACAAACATAATATTGTTGTAAGCATAGGTCGTGCGGAAAGAAGTCGCTGGTTTGATGTATCTTACCCGCCTGAGAATCTCTTTCCGGTTGAGGTTTGAGGCTGGCCAGAGCATCAGATCGCCGGCACCCAGGCCAAGCCCACAACGGTGGCAGAGAAGGTCTTTGACCATGATTTCCCGGCTGACATTAGGATCATACATCTGAAAATCGGGCAGGTAATCTATCACCCGGCCATCCCAGCGAATTTTCCCTTCATCCACCAGCGTACCAAGAGCCACAGCGGTGAATACCTTAGTATTGGAGGCGATGCCGAAGAGAGTCTGGGCATCGACCGGTTCGTTTTGTCCGAGTTTCTTTACACCGTAGCCTTTAGCCAGCAGGACCTGGTTGTCCTTCACAATGGCCAGGCTCAAACCAGGAACTTCAAAGGTCTTCATCACCTGGGCCACCAGCATATCCAGGTCAGGTGGCAAATTTGGCTTGGCCGGCTTTTGAGACGGAGTTAGAGCGGTTGCCTGATTTAAAATTAAAAATAACAGCAGAAATAAAAATAAAAAATAATATTGAATACCATGGCGCTTTTGATTATTAAGGCGGATGATAAAATTTGCTGACTGCATATAAAGCCTCCTTGTCCAGTTTGTTCCTTTTGATTTTAACACGGATCCCGCCATATAAAAAACCTTTTCTATTAATAGCCTACGATTTTTTGCTGGACACATAATTGAATCAAAGCTTCAAATTGATTACTTAATCAAAATCGGCCCACTCAGAACTTTTATCAGGGCATGGACAAAGGTTTTTGGTTCTCCCGCCTATCAGGCAAAAATATACCTGTCTCAGATGGATAATTACTTCAGTACCAACAACCTTGAAGTTCAGAATGATCAGACCTTTTTGCGTTGTTGGTCACTTCAAATTGGCATAAATTTTGCTCATAATTTATCAGGCTAAGATAAACAGGCAGGTTCATTTAGGAAAAGTGCCAAAAATGTCATCTTAAATATACAGATAATAAAAAATTTGGACATTTTTTTGAGGGCAAAATGAAAACAAAGGCTTTTCTATTGACTGGCCTTTTTCTCTTGATAGCTTTTATGATCGCCTGCAACGCCCTATCTCCGAACCGCGGTTTTCAATTTCTAACTAACTACCAGAAAAACCCAGATGGGACTGTTACTTTTACCCTCTCCGTTCGAAACGAAAGCCTAAAGGAAATCGAATTGATTTCAAGTAGTTCCCAATTATACGATATTGAGGTTTATGAAAATCCAGGAGTGCTCGTCTGGAACTGGGCCCATGACAAATCATTTCTTGCGCTGATGACCTCGATTACCTTACAGCCCGGGGAAGAGAGGGTTTTCCGCGAAACCTGGGATGTGCGGTCGAACGACGGGCAGCCTGTTGTTCCAGGCAATTACCGAGTTAGGACTCACCTGGTGACTAAGCCTTCGGCCAGCTATTCCTTCGATATCACCCTGTGACTACCACTCAATAAGCGAATATTTTAATTAAACTTATAAAAAATCTTTAAAATTTTAATGATATAAAAACAATCCTGCCTTTCTTGCCTGATTCAAAACTAACAACCTCACCGGTCGCAAAAACTTTGGCAAAAACTGATATAGCCTTCCCCTTAATTGATAATTTTCAAAGGACAAAAATCAAATGCGCCAACTATGACTGCCTCAGACAACTAAAGGAGAAAAACTTCATCGTTGGTAATGGTTCGGAACATAACCTCGCCAGAAGGCAAGTTAACTTAGCGGGCGATGACAAATATTTTAAGCGAAAAAAAGGTTATTATTTTTTCTATAATTGTTGGCATAACAATAAAAAAATTTATAATCTAAATGAAGTTATTTGTATGTGCCCAACTTTAATAGAAAGGAGTAGAAGGCAAACATGAAGAGGCCGCTGAGTTTAAAAATTATAGCTTTATCAAGCCTTTCGATGATAGTTCTACTAATGCTGACATTATTATCCCCAGCCTCATTATCTGCCCAAGAAGAAGTCTATGTACCGGAAACAGACCCGCTGGTGCTCAAAAAGCTCGAAGCCTGGCAGGATTTGAAATTTGGTCTGCTGATGCACTGGGGGACTTATAGCCAGTGGGGGATTGTTGAATCCTGGTCCATCTGCCCGGAAGATGAAGGCTGGTGCCGCCGCAGCCTGGAAGATTATTACGAATACCTCAAAAAGTATGAAAGTTTGAAGAAAACTTTTAACCCGACAAAATTCGACCCCACACTCTGGGCCAAAGCGGCTAAGGAAGCAGGTATGCGTTATGTTATTTTCACCACGAAGCACCATGATGGCTTTTGTATGTTTGATACCAAATACACAGATTACAAAATTACTGACCCGGAATGCCCCTTTAGCTCCAACCCTAAAGCCAACATCACGAAAGAAATCTTTGACGCCTTCAGAAAAGAAGGTTTTTGGGTTGGGGCTTATTTTTCCAAGCCAGACTGGCATTCGCCTTATTACTGGTGGCCAAATTTCCCGCCTCGCGACCGCAACGTCAACTACGACCCAGAAGTTTATCCCGAGCGCTGGGCCAAATTCGTTGAGTACACTCACCACCAGATTCTGGAGCTGATGACTGATTGCGGCCGCATTGATATCCTGTGGCTCGACGGCGGTTGGGTTTCAAAGAAATCCAAATTAGAGCTTCAAAAATACTACGAGCAAAGGCTGAAAGAAAGCCAATCTGGCTATCTCAAAAGCCAGGTCATCAGCCAGGACATTAAGATGGATGAACTGGTGGCCAAATGCCGACAAAAGCAGCCGGGCTTAATCGTGGTCGACCGGGCTGTTCCAGGCAAAAACCAGAATTACCTAACGCCAGAAAACGTGGTGCCTAACCGGGTCCTTCCCTATCCCTGGGAATCTTGCATTATCTCGGGTGGTGGCTGGTCTTATACACCTGACGCTAAATATATGTCCGGCCGTCGGGCTATCCATCTTCTGGTAGAGATCGTGGCCAAAGGCGGAAACTTGCTGCTGAACATCGCCCCCGGCCCTGATGGAACCTGGCAACAAGGAGCCTATGATCTGCTCAAAGAATATGCCTCCTGGATGAAGATTAATAGCCAAGCAATATATGAGACCAGGCCCTTTCCTCCTTATAAACAGGGCAAAATCTGCTTCACCCAAGGAAAGGACGGCTCTATTTATCTTATTTACTTAGCGGATGAAAATGAAAACATGCCTGGGAAAATAGTTATTAATAACTTTAAAATTCCGTCCTCCGCCGTTATTTCGATTGATGGGGATTCCGCCAAATTGAGGTGGAAAGCGACAAAGGCCGGACTGGAGATTATTATCCCGGAAGCCATTTGTCAGAAGCCGCCCGCCCAGTACGCCTGGGTTTTCAAAGTAAAGGCCGCCAGCCGTTGATTTGACAAAACGCTCAGTTTATCCCATTTTAAATTCAGGGGAAAGAAGGAGCAATTGGTCAGGCAGAAATTTTTCCCTTTCATTTCTCCTGGCTCCTTCTTAATCCTCAGGAAGGAGGTCTGTTATGGGAAGAAATAATCAACTGGCTTTTTTCCTGGCCCTTTTTTTGTTTTTCTTCTTTAGCCTTTTTAGCCTTGACTTGGCAGCTATTTTTACTCCTGGAGAGACAGCCGTTCAAATACCGGTAGGAACAAAAATTGAAGTCCACCCGGAAATGATAGTTTTTATTTTGAGTGATGGCCGGCTTCAGGTTATCCCAGAGGGAGACATTCTAAAAATCAAAGCCATAGATAACTCCGGGAAATTAATTTACACTGGAACTCAGGCCAGGATTTTCACTGAATGCCAGCCAGAGAAATTTAAAAAACTGGCCAAAACTGATGGCGACTATCGTTTCATCAAATTCACTGCTGGTAAACCCGAACTCGATCCGGCGGGCAAGGGGGTACTTATTCCCCAGGGTACTCCTATAGAAAAAGTAGAAGAAAATCTCTATCGCTTCCACCTTCCTAACGGCGAAACAGTCTCCTTCAGATGCAAACTAACTCCTGATGGCCAGGTGGGCGATTGCACCCGCTATACTAAAGATTGGAAAATCATGTATACCCGGACAAGAGTTAAATTCTGCCGGTTGAATTCTCTTAATGAATTGCAGAAAATGCCTGCCGTTCAGGAAGCTCCGCTCTGGGTCCAATTTTTACCGGAAGGAAAGTTCTGAACCTGAGAAAGGCTATCAGAAAAGGTAAAAAACTGATTTTACTTTCTAAATTACCGCCAATCACGAAGAGGAAGCTCTTCCATCATCCTGGCCCCCAGGCCGAGTAGCAACATCGTCCCGAAATATTGCGGTTCGGGCGTCGGAGAAACCAGCAGGAAAATTATCGCTGAAAATAACATGGCAGAAAAAAGACTCAACCGGCGAGAAAATAAAACCGCCAGTACCATGACAGCCGTAGCTGTTAGCGGATAAAATTCCGGCTTTTTTATTAGGTAGAAAAATCCCGAAAGAATATTCGGGAAAAAAGTGGTATAGACATTCCTCTCCCCCAGGTTAAGGTTAAAAAGAATAGTATTTTTCAAAACATTCCACGGACCAAAGGGCAGCATAAGCAACAGGGAAATGAAAATTGATACCGCTCCCTCCGAGACTACCTGGAAAAAATTTTTCCAGCTTCGCCAATCGAGCCGCCAGAAATAATAAACCGCCGCTATGGGAATAAAGAGAAACTTCGTCAAAAGGCCAAATCCAATAATTACAGCCGTCAAATAGAGATTCAAAAGCGATGGTTTTTTTATCTGCCGGTGAAGGCAGGCTAAAAAAATTGAAAGCATCAACATGGTCATGGCTGGATTGGTGTGGAGTTCGGAAAAAGCCAGAAGCGGCAGGAAAGCCAAAATATATAAGCCATATTCTTCCTTGAAGGTAAGAGCAAGGATTAAGGCGGCCAGCGCCTGGAGGCCGATGAGAAATAAAGTCAAGCTGGTTAAGTTCCAGAGGTGGCCTAAGCGATAAAAAATCCAATAAGGATAAAGTTCCATCGGCGGGTAATTAAAATTCTGGTAAACAATCTGGTCAGATTCGTTGCGGTGATAAATTCTCCCGCTGGTATAAGGATTACGCCCCTGTTCCAGGTCCTTAAAAACTGACTTATAGGTTTCTGTCACTTCTCCCTGGTGATTGATGGACTTTATTTCATAAAAGCCGAGACCCAAACCAGCTACCAGGATTATTATTAGAAATAATTTTTTATTCAGCCACCGCGGCAGAAAAGCATAAAACATCCAGACCAGGAAAAGTTCAAGAACCAGCTTAATAGACAAATCATAACGATGGGCATGGGCAATCGGCTTAGAAAGGAATAGCCCCAATGAGAACAGCCAACAGGCTAAAAGACCTATTGGGATAATGCTGCCAGTAAGTTTCTTCTGGGAACTCTGGTAAATTTTTTCCATTTTCGCTTCCATTTTAGTATTTTATTTTGACGATAAAAATATTCCAGAATTAAGCTGGTTAGAAAATTTTGGTCGGCGTTTAAAATCGCACCGTCCGCTGGCAGTCAGCTTTTCTAACCGACAGAAATAACCTTTTTTAATCTAAGCTCATTTCTTCCAGAGGATACTTTCTCTATCTTTTCTTATTTATTTTCCTGGTTAAGAGCTTTTTGATATTTTTTTGGACCGAGTGGCTTCCATTCGCCATAAGATTCATCGGCTACCCGGCAATGACCTTCGGAAGACCAGGTATAGCCATAATTATAACCAAACCAGAGGTACTTATCACCTCCGCCATTTTCAGTAGTTATGATATAGCGAGCGGCCACATTACCTATCCCCAGAGCCCGGCCGCCAGGTGCTTCTACATCACCCTTATTAGCATCAAAGGGAATCCAGCCATAAGGAGGAAGATATATTTCATTCCAGCGATGAAAAACATCATCGTAGCTGGCATCGTCACCCCGCAAGCTGACCGTCCCAACATAACGAGCAGGAACTCCTAACGCCCGGCAGAGGGCAATCAAAGAATAAGTATATTCCGAACAGGAAGCAGTCCCGCGGCGCAAAACCGTGGGAGCCGGATTCCAGCCTCCAACAGGTTTAAGATTATAACTGAGGTGATCAATTAAATATTCATAAACTTTCCGGGCAATCCAGTAAGGATTTTTTTCTTGCCCAGCAATCTGGTGAGCCAGGTTCTGGATAAAAGGATCATTGATACAATATTTATCGCCATCCACCAAGTATTTTTTCTTAATCTCTTCCGGAATCTGATCCAAGCTGCCGACTTTATCAGGGTAAATAAAATACTCCACGGCGTAGACTTTAGCTTTTACCGTCCAGCCTGTCTGAATGATAGCTGGAGCTTTCAAATTTTTATAATTAAAGTGGGCAATTTTCTGGCCCCAGGAATCAGTAATCATCTCGGCTGGGGGCTGGAGAAATTCCACCGGTCCAAGCAATTTCTGATTATCTCGGTCTGATGGAATTGGCAAATAAATATCAAGGTTAGTAACCACACCCGGTCCGTAATTACGAAATTCTTTAGTCAGGCGCAACTCCAACTGCTTTTCCTCCCAGAGAGTCATTATGTCTTTATCAAAAACCTTTATTTGATAAATCTCCTGGTTTTCATAATCCACGTTCCAGAGATACTGGCCGTCAAAGGCCAGGCCTGCCGGGTAAGGTCCATAGGAGCGCAGCGAAGATAAGCACCAGCCGGTAGTCGGATCAACCAAAAAAATTCGATCCATCAGGCGATCGGTCACCCAAAGATATTTACCATCAAATTCCAGACCGGCAGGCTCGCTACCCGGAGAAGAAAATTGCTGAATCATCATGCCATCAACCGGGGAAACCCGGAGAAGGCTTTTGTTGCGAACGTCAGTCATCCATAAATCTTTCCCATCCCAGGCCAGATCCCGCGGTAAATCGCTATTTGATTCGAGCGCTTTGAGAGCCTGGCCGGTTTCTGGATCGAGACAGTAGACCAGCTTCTCGCCCGAATCCACATGCCAGAGGTGCTGTCCATCCCAAGCCAGACCTTCAGGATGAAATCCAGGAGTCTCGAACGATTTAATTACCTGACCAGAAACGGGGTCTATCTTGAAAATTTTATCCAGCCGACTATCAGCCAACCACAGATATTTCCCATCAAAGGCCAGGCCAGTCGGACAGGGGCCAGGTGTTTTAATCACTTTGACCACCTGGCCTACTCTTGCCTGAACTATTGAGGCAGTTAGAATTATTATCACCATGGCCAGAATTATCTTTTTCATTTTTCCCTCCTCGGGAATTATTTTACTAAATCAGAAAAGAAAAATAAAAAAGCTAAAAACCAAGCTATTTATCTTCGAACCATTGATCAAGCTTGAGGATTATCTACCGCTGCTAACCCTAACTATCCGGCCGATAAAAATATGCCTCGATCAGAACCAGATTCCTAATCCGCCGTTCAACCTGAGGCCGCCAACATCCACCACCTGGTCATAAGGCTTAACCTTTAAAGATCCATACTTAACCTCAGCGGAAATCAGCAGCTGCTTAACTGGATAAAATTTAATTCCACCGGCCAAAATCAACCCTGTTTTTTTACCATTAACCGGGTAATTAGAAACATAGGGGCTATTTATGACTTGCTTATAAGAATAAAACCCGCAACCAAGCCGAGCATAGGGCGCGAAGCTTTTCAGATTAAACTGGTAACCAGCAAAAATTTCAGGACCGCTGACGGCCAGCTCAGCCGGTTCCTGAAAAAGTCCGATTAAGCCATTTCTTTTAAACCCGGCTTCATAGCCGCCACCGATCATTAATCCCTTCCAGACCAGGACGACATTCGGGAAAAAATTAATTCCGCTTCCATAAACATTTTTCAGGTCCGCATTGTTTAAAGTCCTTAGACCAAAAGAAAAGCCTATTTCTATCTGGCTTCCCTTATTTTCCGCCAGGCCCCCGGCTACTAAAAACAGCAGGCTCAAGGCCAGACCCAAGAAGGCTACCTTTACTTTGACAATTTTTCCCATCGTTTTTTTCCTGTTATTTTAGTTTTTTAAATATTTTAGACTAATTTTCCCCCGATTAACCTTGGTCTTTAGATCAATTCCAGTCAAGCTGGAGGGAGATGGAACGGTCACCGGGTCGCTTTCTCTGAGATATTCATCTACTGCTGTCAACTGGTAGGAATACCTATCTGGATTTTTAAGACCCCGATCATCATAGTAATACTGAGAGGCACTCACCGACGCCAGAAGAGAATAAGTAATCTCGTTAGCCGCTTTCCGGTAAATCCGGTAATTAATTATTCTGGTAGTATTATTTGGGTTGGGACTCCAGGTAATTCTATTAATGTTTTCCTTAAAAAATATAAGATTATTTATCACCCTGATTAACTGCCCATCAACGGGCGGATAAAGCGGCCCTGGTCCGGCAAAAGCCTTCAGACAAACGTCATAACCATATGAGCCAAAATCAAACCAGCTATTTCCATCAGAACTTATAAAACTCATACCCGGATTAGACACGGCCTGCGAACTATACCCGGGAAAAGCCCCTTCCGCCGGAATAGGATAATCATATCCCACGGTTTGCAATTTCAAAACTACTGAAAAATACTCCCCGTTATCAATGGCTACTGGGTTATCAAGGCTAACAGTAAAATATCCGGGTGAATTAATAGTTCCGGCTTTGGTAAAGGCCAGCTGTCCAGAACAGGGTTGGCCTGGAGTTACTTGCTTATAAACGTAAATCTCATAATTATTGGAAGTACTGGCTGTATAAAATCCTATGGCTCTAAGAGGCAGATCTGAAGTGGCCAGGAAAATATTAGCCATCCAGGCAGTATCAGGGGTAGGAGAACTGGGATAACCAAAACTGGTAACCCAACCCAGAGGATCGTATTGATAATTAACCAGATAATTTCCTGAATTCTCAGCTTCTATTACTCCGTTAAATTCTTCCTGTCCGAGGTAAGCATCATAATAAGAAACATAAAAATAGCCTTTTTCTCCCCAGGTAACTCCCCAGCTATTTCTGACAATAAAAGCGCCATTTCCTGGAGGAGAAGTTCTAAACTTGGCCGCATCAAAATTATCATCCCAACCCACTATAGCTACCGCATGCCCGCCGACGGGATTACCGGGATTGTAATAAGTTTTATAGGTGGGATTATAACAACTGCTGTCCCAGTACATAGTGGCATAAACTGCCCCATAGCTCATCACCGCCTGCTTTATAAGATCATTATCAGTTGGCCCCGAGCGAGGGGGAAGCATCCTGACTTCCTGCACATGTTTTACCGCCTGAATCTGGCCGTGAATATAAGGATCATCCTGCTCATCCACCGGACCCGACCATCTGGCCAGATAGGCAGTGGCCATATCAAGATCGCCTCCGTCGCACGGTCCATAATCAAATCCGTGGTTATCAATTAGATGTTCCTCGGAAAAATCCCGGGGTTGAGTCGGCATCAAAAAAGACTCGAGGGAGCCAAAAGTAGCGAAAGCCCAGCAGGCCCCGCAGCTTCCTTGATTTTTTACCGGTGTTAGCTTATTCAACGAGCGAAGATCATAAGAAGTCGGCAGCAGGGCAGTTTTGGCCATCGGTCGGAATTTAAGATAAGATAAATCATGAAGACTGGGAATTAATCCTAAGGAATATCCTTCTTCCGTATAACGTAAAGCTCTACCCTGGTGAGCTTGATAATCAAGGAATTTTTTATTAATCGGGGCCATAACTGGTTTTTCCTCGGCTGCAGCGGCTGGCTGAAGAAAGCTTTCCAGCCCGAGGGCAGCAAAAATTAGAGTCGCTACAACCAGATTTTTGCCATCAAAGAAATGACTGAGAGATTTGACTTTATTTTTCAAATTCAATTTTCTATCCACTTCGTCTTCCCCTTTTTATTTCTTCACTGACCTTAACTTATAAAAACGCCCCGGTGGTTGTCAAGAAGGTCAACTCGATTGGAAATTCCTGGGCCCATTAACTCCTTCCAAGCTCAAGTTGGGAGTAATTTTTGATTATAAATTTAACCTGAAGCCATTGGTCCGAAGCCAGCGTCGTTTTTCTTTATAATCGGGGACAAAATAGGCCACCAACTTCCAAAAATTCTTAGAATGATTATTCTCCTTCGTATGAGCCAATTCATGGATAATCACATAATCGATTATTTCAGGCGGAGCCATAATTAAACGCCAGCTCAGACTGATTGTTCCCCGCAGGCTACAGGAGCCAAACCTCGTTCGGGCGGAGGAGAGGCGAAATTTTTTATAGTTCAATCCATAACTTTTAGACAACGTTTTAAGCCTTGAAGAAAGATAATGTCGGGCCAGCTTCTTGTATAGCTTTTCAAATAAGCTCTTGACTTTGGTCTGGCTATTTTCCGCCAACCAGAAGGCCTGGCCATCAAATGAAAGACTCATCTGGCCATGCGGTCTAAGCAATAAAGGATATTCTTTCCCCAGGTAGAGAAATTTTTCGCCCGGCTGATAACGCCTGGAAACGACCTTCGTCCGCTGGCTCACGAGGGCAATTTTCCGAGCAATCCACCGCTGGTGTTTCTGCAGAATCACTTCAAGCTGAGCTTTGCTCAAGTTCTCTGGAGCTCTGACCAGCAATTCTCCCGCCTCAGTTATTTCCAGCCCAACTGTCCGCCGTCGTGATCTAATTATCTTCAATCGGATATTATTCATAATTAAATACTCTGATATAAAAAGCTTCGCTCCGAATTTTCCTGCCTTTATTTGATTTATATTTCTTCTTTTCCGTCTTCATGCTTTCGGCTTATCTTTTTACTTAGAAAGTAGGGTCAGGCAATTATTTGCTTTCTTTTTATTAACCTTTATTCCTTAGTCACTTTTAAAGCT
This sequence comes from Candidatus Aminicenantota bacterium, assembly GCA_002877915.1. GTDB lineage: Bacteria > Acidobacteriota > Aminicenantia > Aminicenantales > Saccharicenantaceae > Saccharicenans. The sequence continues at coordinate 9,847 of PNJE01000050.1, read as the reverse complement.
ATTAATATATCAAAAATCATTTCCTTCTAAAATGTTTAAATCCTTCCTGCCTTTCCAGCTTAATCATATTTTTATTGACTTAATCCAGATGAGTTTTTAAGCTATGGTCAAGGAGTTGAGTTTTTCAGGAGAAATTTGATGCCGCTCAATTCCCAGAGAAATTATTACCTGGTTATCCTGATTTTCTTGACTTTTTTTGTCATTTCATTTTTGACCAACATCATTGGCCCGCTGATTCCGGATATCATCCAGAGTTTCAGCTTGAGTTTAGCCCTGGCCGGTGTGCTGCCTTTTTCCTTTTTCATTGCTTATGGAGTTATGTCGATACCGGCTGGCTTCTTAGTAGAAAAATATAGCGAGAAACCGGTTATGCTCCTGGCCTTTTTTCTGGCTCTGGCCGGGGCGCTACTTTTTTCCTTAGTGCCCGGTTATCTTATCGCCACCATCTCCCTTTTCATGATAGGCCTGGGCATGGCCATGCTTCAGGTGGCCATAAATCCCTTGCTCCGAGTCTCGGGCGGAGAAGAGCACTTTGCCTTTAACTCAGTGCTGGCTCAACTTATTTTCGGAAGCGCTTCTTTCTTAAGTCCGAGATTATATTCTTACCTGGTAACCAACCTGTCATTACCGGAAAAGAAGAATCTTCTTCTTGTTACCCTGCGCCGATTAGTGCCAGGGCAATTGCCCTGGATATCTCTATATTGGGTGTTCACCGTCATTGTTCTCCTAATGCTTCTAATCATCTTCTTTTCCCGTTTTCCCCGGGTAGAACTTAAAGAGGAAGAGAGACCTGGCACCTGGCAGATTTATAAAATATTATTCAAGAAAAGAATAGTGCTGCTCTATTTCCTGGGCATCATGGCTTATGTGGGCACAGAACAGGGCCTGGCCAACTGGATTTCTCAGTTTTTGAAAACTTATCACGGACTTAATCCGCAGACGGCTGGTGCCCGGGCGGTTTCCTACTTCTGGGGCCTGATGACTATCGGCGGTCTTGTGGGGCTGGTGCTATTAAAACTTTTTGACAGCCGGAAAGTCTTAATAGGGGCGGCTTTCCTGGCGTTAGTGAACTTTACTCTGGCTCTATTCGGCCCGGCTCGCTTAATGGTTTTTAACCTGAAAATTCCAGGGCTTTTTTCCGGGCGGGCTGAAATTTTTACTTTTTCGCTCTTGGGATTTTTTGCCTCGGTAATGTGGCCCATTATTTTCTCCCTGGCCCTCAATTCTATTGAAACCTACCAAGGTGCTTTTTCCGGCATCCTGTGCACCGGCATCATTGGGGGAGCCCTTCTGCCCCTTCTAATTGGCTGGCTGGGCGATCGCCTTGGTCTGCTGGAGGGACTGCTGGTGCTCTATATAACACTTCTTTATATTTTGAGCATCGGACTGTGGGCTCGTCCTCTTATCACCAACGAGACAATAAGCCTCCGCAAGAAAAAAACAAAGGAGTAAAAAAATGGCTCTGCTGGGCGTAGACCTGGGTGGTACTTACGTCCGGGCTGGTTTGGTAGAAGATGATCGAATAGTTAAAATTGCCTCCCGTCAGATTCCAGCCCGGGGTTCAGCGGAAGAAGTTCTATCTGAACTATTGGCGGTAGTTGATGAGCTCATCAGTCCGCAAGTCCAGGGTATGGGGGTTGGAGTGCCAAGTGTAGTCGACCTGGAAACTGGCACCATTTACGATGTCCAGAATATCCCAGCCTGGAAAGAAATCCCCCTGAGAAAAATTCTGGAAGATCGCTATTTTCTTCCCGTATACATCAATAATGACGCTAATTGTTTCGCCGTAGGGGAAAAATATTTCGGCCAGGGTCAGCCATACGACAATCTGGTGGGTCTAATCATTGGCACCGGACTCGGAGCCGGAATTATCATAAATGGCCAGCTTTATTCTGGAATAAATTGCGGAGCCGGTGAATTCGGCCTGCTTCCCTATCTTGATGCCAATCTGGAACGTTATGCTTCCGGTCAGTTCTTTATCCAATCATATGGCTGTTCAGGAAAAGAAATTTATGAAAGAGCTAAAACAGGCGATAAGGAAGCAAAAAAAATAATGAAAGAGTTCGGCCATCACCTGGGCGAGGCTATTAAAGCGATTATGTACGCAGTCGATCCTGAAGCCATTATTCTCGGAGGCTCAGTCAGCCAGGCTTTTGAATACTTTAAAGAATCCATGTATGAGGCTATATCTTCTTTTGCTTATTCCCTCGCTTTAAAACGAATCAGGATAAAAGTTTCAACCATTGAAAATATCGCTATCCTGGGAGCCGCTGCTCTTTACCTGGACAGCTTAAAAACTTAACCCCTTTTTGAATTTCCCGGCAACAAAAAATTTAAATCGGCCTTCTATCAAAAAAAATAAACGAAGTCTTCTAACTCAAAAATTTTAGTCCGCAGATTTAGCCCGGGTGCTGGTTAGAAATTAAGTTCTCCTAAAAAAGTTCTTCTTTAAAAAGTTCTAAGGCACCAATAATTCATTTTTCAGGTTTTTTAATACCATTTTCAGCCGGCCGGGTGATTCCTTTCCCTGGGCGGTAAGCACAAAAATATCAACTCCATTGGCCAGAACAATGGCTGATTTTTCCGGGGAAACCAGAACAGGGCGCTTTTTCCCCCAGGCTTTCCAGTATTCCAGTTTTCCGCCTTTTACTTCATTTTTAATTAGAGAAATCAAATATGCCTCAAAATCTTGGGCTGGAAACCAGCTTTGCTGAGTTAGGGTGATTGTTTCTCCTGCGGGCCCTTTTAATGAGAGGAGAGTTTTATCGGGCCAGACTCGATCCAAATCAGCAAAGGTAAAATCGGGCAGAGCCTTGAGGCTGAGTTGAAGACCTAAGTTATGATAAACCTGGTTAGCTATCTGATAAATTGGGCAGCCAGCTTCCACCTTAAAGTTTTTGCCCTTAAAGCTATATTCCAGAATTTTAATTTCCACCTGGCCAAATATTTTTTGAGCTGCGGTGAGCAGCTCTCCCAGCCCATCGTTCAAGCTACTCCAGGCAATAGCCAGGCGGGCTGGATCAGCAACTTGAGGACTAGGAACGGCAGCATCGAAGGGAACCCAGCGTTCATTGATGTAGGCTTCCACCCAAGCATGACCGCCCCAGATGCCATTGGCATATACCAGGCCGATAATATATCGGGACGGAAGGCCTGAGGCCCGCAAGAGTGAAGCCAATAAAGCGGCATAGCCGGCACAGGTTCCTCTTTTATTTTTGATAATTTCAGAAGCCGGGGCAAAGACGATTCCCAGGTCAAAAGTCATATTCCTTGAAACCCAGTCCCTCAATTTTAGTGCCTTTTTAAAATTATCTTTTTCGGTGCCAGCTACCTGTTGAGCAATTTTTTTGATCTCGGAATTATCGGGGTCGATATAGGCATTAGCCTTAAGGTAAGAGGCCAATTCCGCTGGAGAAATCTTTTCTTTGGGTGGGGAGCTTTTCCCCAGTTCTACCCGCTTCAATTCCACTATCAGGTTCTTATTATCTTTTTGTAAAATTCTCTGGTAATCATTTTCTATTTCCGGCCAGCCCGCCTCCTTCTGGTTATGTTCTAACCTAATAACCACCCGCTCAAGGTCTCTCGCCTGAGGCAAGCGAACATTCGCCTTTATCAGGCTAAGCTGATATTTATCCGTCCCGAGATTGATTCCTTCCAAGCCGGATAGGGCTTCCTGCTCATTAGAAAGTTCTGTAACCATATCCCCGAAAGGAGACGGCTCCACAGACCTGATTTCATTGCCTTCTTCATCAAGCCAGACCTGACGACTGTAAGCTAAGTTGCTATAATTTTCTTCGATTTTTTTGGTCTTTAGCTTTTTCCCCTGAAATTCTATTTCTTCCTGGTTGGCCATGGTTCTTTCCCCCGAAGCTACCTGAGAGAGCTCAGCCAGCAAGGTTTTGAATTCAATTTTATCTCCAGGTTTTTTTAGATTTTTTAGGGTCAACTGACCAATTCCCTCCGGACCCAGAAGCTCACCAGTATAAGGCAGCTCCCGGGAAAAACTTCGTCCGCCAACGGTGCTTTTAATCAGCACTCGGTTTTTTTCGATCGAAGCTTCAATTCTAATAGGCTGGGAAGATAACACTTGATCAGAGATAACTTTTATTAAATGGCCAGCCTCACTTTCTACATATTCAGAATTAAAAATCAGTTCTGCCTTTTTGCCCAGGCGATTAAAGACCATTTTAGCTTCAGACCGGCTTTTTATATCCCAATGGTCATTCTCCCTAACCTTTTCTACAGTCTCTTTTAGATAACCAATTTTCTGCTGTCCCAACTTAACCACGTACCAGCGAACTTCCGGAATCTTTTCTTCGATTAAATTTTGGCGTCCGTTTTCTAAAAGATGATTCGAAAATAAAGGATGAGGAATAAGCCTGGCTCCACCAAAAGCGAGAACCAGGAGGCCCACCAGAGCCAGACCGATCACGGCCAAGAATCTTTTCTCTGTTTTTATTTCCTTCAATTCTTTTCTCCTGTTCAATACCTTAGGTTCATATTTTAGCTTAATTTTATTGATTAAGATTAATTCTAATTTTTAAATTTATTTAAATTCTAAGAAAGCTGAAGCCTGTTTCTAATTAATTTGCCAGCCTATATCGCCAACTTCTGAATATGAGCAGATTAGCCAACGATTAATTTTTTAAGCTTAAAAATTCAGGCTCATCGAGATAATCAGCCGCTTTAAAGCTTAAGATTAGAAGAGGCCGAGGTTTAAATCTTATTCCTGTTCTTATCTCAAACTATAAAATTCGACACCCGATAAATTAAAGCGGCGATCAAAGCGGCCATAGGGATGGTAAAAATCCAGGCCCAGACTATTCGCAGGGTTACCTGCCATTTGACTGAAGAAACACTGCGAGCAACACCTACTCCGGTTACTGCTCCGGTAATCACGTGGGTAGTGGAAACTGGCACACCCAAGTGAGTGGCCATGAAAATGCTGGCCGCACTGGCGGTTTCAGCGCAGAAACCATCAATTGGACGAAGTCGAACGATTTTTTGGCCCATTGTTTTTACAATTCGCCAGCCACCGCTTAAAGTTCCCAAGGCGATAGCCGAGTGGGCCGCCAGCACTATCCACAGAGGAATATGAAAGGTCTTCATGTGCCCAGAAGTAAAGACTAAGCTGGCGATAATCCCCATAGTTTTTTGAGCATCATTTCCTCCGTGTCCAAGACTGTAAAGCGAAGCGGATAAAAGCTGCAGCCTTCTTGACCAGAGGTTAATCAAGCGCAGAGGTTGTTTCCGTAAGAGCCAGGTAACCAGAACCATTAACAAATTCCCAATTATCATTCCCAGAATTGGAGCGATGAAAATAAAAGCAACCACCTTAATCCAGCCGCTGAGAATGACCACCCGGAACCCGGCTTTAGCCACCGAAGCTCCTAAATAACCGCCCATCAAGGCGTGTGAAGAACTTGAAGGTAACCCTAAATACCAGGTGAGAACATTCCAGCTGATCGCTCCAAGCAAGCCGCAAAAAATGACCAGCGGGTCAACCACATTAATATCCACCAGGCCAACGCCAATGGTTTTAGCCACCCCTGTTCCGAAAATGAGAAAGGCTATAAAATTGAAAAAAGCCGCCCAGATTACCGCCTGTTTCGGACTAAGAACTCGGGTGGAAACGACTGTGGCCACCGAATTGGCGGCATCGTGAAGTCCGTTGGTAAAATCAAAAGCTAAAGCGATGGCAATTATAAAAATGATAAAGGCAAAGCTCCAGCCACCCATGCCCATGGTTAACTGCTTTTAACCACTATCCCTTCCACCGTATTGCTAACCCGCTGATAAACATCCATAATTGTTTCCAGCACAAATAACACATCTTTCCATTTCATGATGCTAACCGGGTCTTTTTCTTCGGCAAATAATTTTTGGAGGGAGGTGGCATAGACCGCATCGCCCTTATCCTCCAGCTCATGAATATTACGGATTAATTCCCCGATGTGAGCGGTATATTTCTGGGATTTGAAAATTTCAACTATAAGCAGATTAAGTTTTTCGGTAGCTTCCTTTGAAAAACTGGCAAACTCATCAATAAAATACTTTTTTTCGTTCAGGTTATATAAATAAACGTTGTGAATAGCATTTTCAATAAGGTCAATAATATCATCGATTTCATGCACCAGCTTATAAATGTCTTCCCGATCAAAGGGAGTGATGAAGCACTGGTTAAGAAGCTTTATTATCTGATGAGCTATGTGGTCGGCTTTATGCTCAATCTGCTTAGCTTTTTCCCAATAAGCCGCCGAATGATCAAAATTTTTCGAAAAATCATAAAAAACCTCGGTAATTTCTGAAAGGCATTCAGAAAGCTCACCAAAATGTCGGGAGAAAGCCGGTTCCTTGGGCAGCAAAAACTTCATGATTATTACCTGGAATAAATTAAGCTATAATCTAACTCAAAACCTGGCCAATTTCAAGCTACCGGCTTTTCTATCTGAAATGTTTTTAATTAATTGACCGGCTTTTCCGGCTGTGCTATAAGGGAATATCATTTCTTAGTTATAGTTTTGGAGGAATGAATGTCCAGGTCATTATTTCGCACGAAGCCCATCCCGGAATTGCTGGCTGAAACCGCTGAGTCCGGTCATGCTTTAAAAAAGACTCTTCGCTCCTGGGATTTGATTGCCATTGGCATCGGCTGTATCGTCGGTGTAGGCATTTTTGTTCTGCCGGGCGTTCAGGCCGCTCAACACGCCGGGCCGGGGATAATTCTTTCTTTCGCCATTGCTGCTTTAGCTTGCGCCTGTTCGGCCCTCTGTTACGCTGAGCTGGCAGCTATGATTCCAGTTTCCGGCTCAGCTTATACTTATGGCTATGCTACCCTCGGAGAACTTCCTGGCTGGATAATTGGCTGGGATCTCATCCTGGAATATATGGTGGCGGCGGTTCTGGTCAGCACCGGCTGGTCGGCTTATTTTGTCAATCTGCTTAATAACCTGGGAGTTCATCTCCCCCAAAAATGGGTAGCTTCACCCTGGGACAAAGCCCCTGGAATAATAAACCTGCCGGCTATTTTGATCGTTTTATTGTTAACTGCCCTGTTAATCAGGGGGGTCAAAGAAAGTTCCAGGACCAATATGATTATTGTTCTCGTGAAGATCTCAATCATTTTGTTTTTCATTGTCATAGCCGCACCCCACATTAATCCCCAAAACTGGAAGCCGTTTATGCCGTTCGGTTTTAAAGGAGTGATGACCTCGGCCGCCATTGTTTTCTTAGCTTTTGTTGGTTTTGATGCCGTATCTACTGTAGCTGAAGAAACAGTAAATCCACAGAAAGATATGCCCATTGGGATTATGGGTTCTCTCTTGGTGGCCACGGTCCTTTATATGGCCGTCTCAGCCATTATGACTGGAGTTGTTTATTACCCGAAACTTGGGGTAGCCGACCCGGTAGCTCTGGTTCTTAATGAATTACATAAACCCCAGGCCTCAATGATTATCAGCATTGGAGCTCTGGCTGGCATTACTTCTGTTCTCTTAGTGTTGCTCATGGGCCAGCCAAGGATATTTTTTTCTATGTCCAGAGACGGGTTGCTTCCGGAAACTTTTTCCCGGGTCCATCCCAAATATAAAACTCCAGTCACCACCACCATAGTTACCGGAGGGATCGTAGCTTTAGCTTCAGGGCTGACCCCGATTGACGTTTCTTCCGAACTGGTTTCTATCGGGACTCTTTTTGCTTTTATCATCGTCTGCTCCGGAGTTATTCTGCTCCGCTATAAGCGCCCGGATTACCGCCGCCCATTTAAAGTTCCTCTTTTTCCAGCTCTCCCAGCTATTGGCGCTCTCCTTTGTGCCTACCTGATGATTAGCTTGCCACTGGTGACCTGGCTGAGATTTCTCATCTGGTTAGCCATAGGACTGACGATATTCTTTTTCTATGGGCGCAGTCACAGCCGCCTGGATAGAGTAGGAAAAGAGGTATAATCCCGACTCCTTTAATTAAAATTTTAAAAAGCACGGTGGCTACCTTGTGAGGCTCATTAAAAACATTTTAGTTCTTTCGGGTTTCTTGTGGAAAAAAATAAAAAAGAGATTAAAATTTTTAAAGAACAAATGGACCTTATTGGTTGATCTTAAAATAGAGTAGGTTGAACAAAATCTCGTGTATCCCGTTTAAATTCCTGTATTTGAGCACGTTATTAATTAAACCTTCAGCCTAAGTTTTCACTACCTGCAGTTACTATCCCCATCAACTACCACATAAAGGCGAGATGAGCCAAGGTTTCTAAAAATTATTCTCAGAATAGAGTCCCAGAAGGACTTAATTCTTCGGACGCTGAAATCAAAAATAATTACCGCCGGTCTGGATTTTTTGCGGCCATGTGCTAAAATAAAAACCGAGTAAATCATACTCATTATTTTTTATTTCTCTCTTAGGGCCATCTTTTTCCCTTATATTACCGAGAAATGAGGTGTTTTTATCGATGGACAGGATTTTAGAACGAATGCGAAACATAGGAATCAGTGCTCACATTGATTCTGGCAAAACCACTTTAACCGAGCGAATACTATATTACTGCAAAAAAATTCACCGAATTCACGAAGTTAAGGGAAAAGACGGCAGTGGTGCCACCATGGACTATATGGACCTCGAGCGGGAAAGAGGCATCACTATCACTTCTGCCACCACCAACGTCACCTGGAACGAACATTCGATCAATATCATTGACACCCCAGGCCATGTAGATTTTACCATTGAGGTGGAACGCTCCCTCCGGGTACTGGATGGAGCAATTTTGGTACTCTGCTCGGTGGGTGGAGTCCAATCCCAGACCCTCACCGTTGATAAGCAGCTGAAAAGATATAAAGTTCCGGCCCTGGCTTTTATCAACAAGCTCGATAGAATCGGAGCCAATCCTTTTAAAGTAAAAGACCAGATTAATAACCAGCTCGGGCGACGGGCGGCCCTTCTTCAAATTCCTATCGGCCTGGAGGACCGGTTCCAAGGAGTGGTGGATCTGATTAAGATGAAGGCCATTTATTTTGAGGGAACCAATGGAGAAATAGTAGTTGAAGGTGAAATCCCACCCGACCTCGAAGACGAAGCCTGGCAGTACCGGGAGGAGCTGCTGGATAAGGTGTCCTTATTTTCAGACGAACTGGCCGAAGCCATTCTGGAAAATCGGGTCAATGAAGAGTTGCTCAAGCGAGCCATCCGGCAAGGAACAATTTCCCGGGAATTTATGCCTATATTCATAGGCTCGGCTTACAGGAATAAGGGCATCCAACCCCTGCTCGATGGCGTAGTAGATTATCTGCCGAATCCCTCCGAGGTGGAAAATATCGCTCTCGATCTTGACCGGAATGAACAGCCGGTAATTCTCAAGCCGGAGCCAGAAGCCCCCAGCGTTTGTTATGCTTTTAAATTAGAAGACGGCCCTTATGGCCAGCTGACTTATATCCGGATCTATCAGGGCAGTATCAGCAAAGGAGCTGAACTTTTCAATACCCGCTCAAAACAAAAATTTAAAGTTGGACGGGTGGTTAAGATGCACGCCGATCATATGGAAGATATTGAAGGAGCCATAGCTGGCGATATAGTTGCCCTTTTTGGAATTGATTGTTTCTCCGGTGATACCATCTGTTCGCCTGGCTTTAATTACGCTATGACCTCGATTTACGTCCCCGAACCGGTAATTTCCCTGGCGATAGAACCAGTGGATAAAACCTCAGCCGATCGCCTGGCCAGGGCGTTGGCTCGCTTTACCAAGGAAGATCCGACTTTCCGGATGTATATTGACCCAGAATCAAAGCAAACCATTATCCAGGGAATGGGGGAACTTCACCTGGATGTTTATATTGAAAGAATGAGGCGGGAATACCGGGTC
>PNJE01000153.1 GCA_002877915.1 Candidatus Aminicenantota bacterium | reverse complement strand
ACAAGGATCATCGAACTCTGTCGCCAGCAGGGTCTGCCGGAGCCCGAATTCCAGAATCAGCAGGGCGGCTTTCTGGTGACCTTTGCCAAGGACCCATACACACCGGAGCGCTTGCGGGAGCTGGGACTCAACGAGCGGCAAATCCAGATTATTGCGGCACTGCGTGGTCGCCAGAGCGCTTCCATCGGCGAACTCCACCGGCTTTTTTCTGATATCACTGTAAAGACTATCCAGCGTGATCTTCAAGCCCTTGTGAACAAAGGTTTGTTGAAGGCAGAAGGTGAGAAAAGGGGAAGACGCTATGTTCTGGCTCGATAACGGACATTTATCGGACATTTCGGACAACCTTGGGCCAGTCGTTTGTCTTAATAACCTTCATTCCAGGGCGATTTCTTGGCGATTTTGGCAATGAGCTGCCGAAAGGCTATAACGAGGTGGATGCTATGATATGGGACAAGCAAGCCGCAAAAGGTTCAAACTGCTCTGGAAAGGCTCAAAAAAGGCTCAACATCGGATCAGGAGGAGGAAGGATGAGCACTTGGGTAACCCTCAACGGGCAACGAAGGGGCCAGAAATGGGCCATTGGGGTGTTGGCCCAATCAGCGCCTGGGAGCATACAATCTGAATGCAGGGGCGAGTGTCGCGTGGCTGCGTTTATCGCTCTTGATTCTCTTGGTTAGATGCCAGAGACCAAAGATCCAGGAGGACAAGAATGTCTCGGCTGAGCCTGTGGATTGATGAATCGGAAAGAAAAGGTCTCCTCGCTGTCGGAGGCGTCCTCGCTCAATGGAGTGAGATTCCAAGCATCGTTGAGGCTTGGCGTGACATGAAAGAAAAAGCCGATTTGGCCAGGGACACTGAGGTCAAGTGGAACCTGTCCCCAGACCACCCGATGCGCAAGCAGCTAGAAAGTTCCGGTCTAAATACTCGGGATTTCGCAGAGAAGGCAGTGCAATTTCTCGTTTCCTCCAGAATGTTCTTCATAGTCGCCGTGATGTTCGAACAAAGGAAAATGAGCTTGTGGAAAAGCGTCTGGCCTAAGGCCTCCGTGAGGGATTTTTATTGTGAGGGCCTCAAGTATGTTGTTCAGCGTGCTGCGGAGGAGGTTGCGGAGACGCGTACCGATGGCTGCGTCGTGGTTTGCGACACGCCTGATAAAATCAGGCGCGGCCACAGGGCGGTGCATGAGGCGTTCGCCGAGTGGTACGAACAAGGTGTCGGAGTTGGGCCGGGCAAACAACAGTACAGCAGCCCGCTAAAGGACATTGGATTCCATCCAACGATCCTTCTCGGGGATGCAAGCTTTCACGATATGCTTCAGATGGCCGACGTCGTGGTGGGGCTTACAGGAGATTGGGTGGCTTCGATCAAAGACGGTAAGTCCAACCCTTGGGTGACGCAACAATTCAAGGCCCTGAGCAGCACTTTTCGGTCTAAATATGGCCAGCCTTCATTCTGGGGGGACGGGCTGGTTCTTTGGCCTTGGCAGAAGGATCTATGGGAAAGCCTCAAGGCCGATTTAGGTGAATAATATCAAATCAATCAAGGGAAAGAAGTTCTATTGGGAAAGCAGGCGAAGTCAAGTTTTGCTCGCAAAATGGCCATCGTAAACACTCCTTTCTTAGCTCCTAATTAGCAGGCTGAGCAAACTCTTGCTCTAACGGAGGTCTTAGCTTATCGGCTTTGATTTGATTCAAATTTTACCTCAATCCCAGCTTGTCTCAGGGCTTCTTTAATTTTGTCTTCGTAATCAGAAATGGTGATTTCGCCGCCTTCCGCCTTAATTTCCATTTCGATATGGCAATTGGTAAATTTACTATTAATGAAATTTATAATTCGAGTTAAATCTGATAGCCGACCACGAGGCACATCAACTCTAAGATGTAGATTTTTATAAGTCGGGGTTTCTTTACCACCGGGAATTGGCGGGACTTGAGGCTTTTCCCCTTCTCTCACCTCTCCAGTCTTCCCTGGCTCTCCAGCAAATGTTGGGGCCTCACCGGGCTGACATATTTCTGCCCTAAGAATAATCTCGTCATCTGAAAATTCTGGTACCGCCGCCTGCTTAAAATATTTGCATTGCGGCTTTCCATCTTCCAAATAGCCCAAGCCGAATATTCCTCTTTCTACCCCTTCTCTTACGCCTTCCTTTAAAGCATCGGCTGATGCTATCCTTATCTCGCCTGGAGTTTTCCAGAATGTTTCAAGAAGATTCTTGGTGGAAACGAACTGGTTTTCTCTTAAGTATTTCTCTTTAATGACAGCCGCAGAAATTTTCTCTAATATCTCGCTTTCGCTTCTTAACCTATTGTAAATTTCCTTATCAATAAATGTCTCCCCGTACGTGGATAAGCCTAAGTCTATCATTCTAAATCCATTCCGGGCCGGCAAGAAAACATTCCTGTAATATTTCCTGAGTTCTTCGTAAAGTCTTTGCTCATGATTTTTTATCTTATTCTTGATCTCTTTCTTTTGGCTTTCGGTTAAACCTAACTTTTCATCCGACTCAACTGACCTCAAGGCTAATAATCTCCTTAAAAAGTCGTGTAAAATGGGCTTCTGATTTAAATCTGGAGCCAAAAATATCAATGTATTCCGGTATATTCGAGGCGTATCCCCATGCCTTTCCAAAAACTCCCGCTCTGGCTTATTGTCTTTCAATATAGCTAATTTTAGCTCCGGGTTTTCAGCCACATCCCTATGGCTATCGGGCCAAACATAAACAGAAAAATAGCCTTTCTTCATTAAGAACTTTTCCAGAAGAGCCCTTTCTTCCTCAATTATCTCATCTCTAGTCACGTTCTCTTCTCTGTTCAATAAAATTCTGTTCAGGTTTGGTCGGTTGCTGAAATAAAGACCATCATCGGCAAGATAGAACAGCTTTTCTCGCAAGCCGTTTATCACAGAATCAATGACCGGGCCAGAAAATTCAGGCTGGCCAGTAGCCAACTTCAGCTCTCTTATACCTGCTCCTCGTTCTCCTTTTCCAGAAAACGAATACATAAAAATTGTTCTGGCCACTACACTGCCCAATTTATAGGCTCTATAAGCTTGACCAATATTATCATCTACTATTTTGGCCCCCGCTTCTTTTGAAGTAATATCCTGGGCGATAATGCTATCCCATTCCTGACCAATGTGCTTTATAAGTTCTCTTCTAATTTCATTATTCCCAAGCTCAAAATCACCCAGCCTAATGTACGGCACCTTTTTGTCCATTAAATCAAATATGACAAGGGAAAGGAGCCTAAGTACCCCCCTGGTCCTTTGAAAAGTTGGAAAAGACCCCCATTTTTTGTACAAAACGTCAATTACCTCTGGCTTAAATGGGAAACTCTTTAAGAATTTCTCGCGATATCTTTGAACCTCATCTTCAGGTAGCAAACCTTCTGACCGGGCATAATTCACAAATCCATCCACGACCTTTTTTACTTCTGTCTCATTTACACTTTGAAATAATCTTTTTCTAATAACATGCTCAATTTCATCCTCTTCCACTGGGGTATAAATTTTTTCAGTTCGGCCAGTTATTTTTTGAAGAGCACTGTAAAGCTTTTCAGCATTTTCATCATAATGTTCAATAAGGCTTGATGGAAGGGTTATAACCAAAAGTACCCTGTCTAAGGTTGAAACTGCACCGGATAATTCTTGTATAAAGGCTAAGGTCTGGGCAGCCAGGTTAGAATCCCCAACTTTTATTCCCGCCGCTTTGGTGGCATATTCCAGTATTTCATCCATTAGGATAATGGCCGGCTGGTTTTTAGCCAGAATTTCGATTAATTTTTCTTTTCCAGGAGCAATGTTCCCCTTGGTTAAGTTTATTTTCCCAGTTAATTGCTTTTCAAGCTCTTCCCATGGTTTGGCCTCTTTTGGGTTTAAGGCTGTTCCATCAAAGACGCAGGCCTTGGTTCCCCACTGCTTGGTTTGATGAAAAAGAGCTATCAAGGCATGTGTTTTGCCGCCACCAAAAGGAGTCTGGAGCTGAATAACAGAATCCCCACCTTTCCCCTCTATCCTCAATTTGGCCACCTCAATCAGATTCTTCAATCCCTTTGTAGTATAGGTCTTTGAAAAGAACAAATCCCTATCCAAATAATCTGCAGGAGCTTTGCCAGTGATAACTTGCCAGATATCAGCGGCAAAGACATCCATAGTCAGCCGCCCCTGCAGAATATCGCTATGAGGAATGGAAATTTGACTGAAAGCTTTCATTAAAATAACCTCCCTTGCTTGCCTTTGGCTTCTTTTTCTTTGATTTCTTCCTTCATTTTTTCTTTCCCGCTTAAAAAGCCATCCAGCAGCTTTTTCTCTTTACTATCATTGGGCAAAGTCTCGGAAATAGCCTGAGCTACACGGTAAAAAGCCTCGTCTTGGCCAAAGCCTGTTTCTGACAAAACATCTTTAATTTTTTCTTTTTTCCCATCTTTCCATAAAATCAGCACCCGATGCAATACGTCAATGAGCTCAACAGAATCTTTAAGCTGCTCCAATCGCCTATCTTGCGGCCCGAGAACGCTTATGAACTCTTTTTCTTTTCTGATAAAACCTTTGTTCCATTCTTGGGAAATGTCAATGCCGCTACTTTGGCCAAGTTTTCTGGCTTCATCAAAATGAATCTTAGCTTCTCCATAGGTCCATCTCCAGAGAATATAAAACCTGGTTAATGGACTCAAAAGGCCGGCAATTCCATTGTGGAGAATCTTTTTTACAGTATATTCAGTGACAATTTCACGCACATATTCCAACAGCTTTTCTGCACCGATAACATTGCCCTCATAATCTAAAACCTTCTTATATTTCCCGAATATTTCAATAGATGAGCCAATGGCCGCCACAAAATAATCAGCCCCGCTTACCCCCTCTTCCCAGAGCCTATCAAGCTTGCTGTGAATATGGTTTTTAATTTCTTCTTTAACCTCATTGAGCCAGCCTGTTTCTATTCTTTCCATTTTGCGGCAGACAAAATAGATCGAAGAAGCTAAGGCCGCTGATTCTTTGGCTCTTAATCTGGCTTTCATTTCGGTATCAATTGGCCAGGAAGCAGTGGGCACCAGACCCGATTCCAGAAGAGAATTTATCAAAGTTTCCCAGCCCGAGGTTGATTTGTGGGTATAGACAATGGTAGCTATGCCATTTGGCTTTAAAACCCGGTTTATCTCCTGAAAAGATTTTTTGAGCATTTCTTCAAAATATTTCTTCCCCGCTTCAAATCCACCTTTATTATGGGAATAGGCAACAATTTCATCT